>CALVTT010000012.1 GCA_944363045.1 uncultured Clostridia bacterium
CACGCCGTCAAAGAGGATGACGTTTTTGAGCTCCACGGAATTGCCTATGACGCACCCCGCGCCCACCAGCGCATTGCCGCGGATAAAGGCGCAGTGCCGAACTTCCGTCTCCGCGCCGATGATGCACGGCGCCCCGAGATATGCCGAGGGGAAAACGTTTGCCGTCTTATGCACCCAGACGTGCTCGGCGCGCTCCTCGTATTCATTTGGGTCAAGCCTCTTGCCGAGCCCGAGGATGAGATCCCCGATGCCCGCAAGCGCCTCCCACGGATAGGTAAATTGTTTCAGATACTCCCCCGCCTGCGTATGCGCAAGATCGTAGAGGTCACAAATTTTGATCATGTTCTTTCCCTTTCATTACAGCGTTTTTCGGCGAAACAGAGGAGGACGGAATATAAAAGCCCGGGGCCGATGTTGAAGAAATGGCAGTCTAAAAGGCTCGTGAAGAGCAGGGCGGCGACGGAGAGTGCGATCATCAGCTTCTCGAAGTTGAGCCGCCGAAAGAGAAGCCAAATTGTCTGCGCGCGGTGGATAAGGTAAGCGACTATCCCCACCGTGCCGCAGGAGGCGAGGAGCTGTACGATCGTGTTGTGCCACCGCCCGGGGATAAAGCTGTCTTCGGTGCCCCACTTGTATGCCGAACAGGAGTAGAAGCCTGTGCCGAAGATGGGATACTCCTCAAAGAGCTGCACGCCGTTTTTGTATATCTCTAACCTGCCCGCTCCTTCCTCCTCAAAATGGAGAAGGTCGCGGAAGATGGAAAAGACTTGCTCGGGATAAAGCGCCGCAAGCGTGATGCCGCCCGCGCATAGGACGCCCGTGACGACGGAGATGCCGATTTTTTCGCGCCCCTTCGCTTTCACGATGCTTGCCGCGGCGCTGGACAAAAGGACAAAGAGACCGACGGCGATCGCCGTGCGCGAGAGGGTGAGAACAACTGCGCCGAACATGATGATTTCTGCCGCGAGGAACAGCCAGCCGTGTTTTCTTGTAGCCGCCAGATACCCGCAGCCGGGCATCATCATGGCGATGGCGGCGCCGATGTTGTTGGAAATGCCCCAGCCCGTGAAGATGTTCCCCTTCACGATCTCAGCGTTGCGAAAGGGCGCGCCCGTGCCGTACAGCCATAAGACTTCCGCCGAGATGAGCACGCCGCCGCAAAAGAGCATCCACGCAAAGTAGTCTTTGGGCACGTTCTTCCAATCCATCAGGAGCGCAAATAGGAAGTAGAGTAAACAGATGGACAGTATTTCCAAAGCCCCGAAGGCGGGAGAGCGGAGATCGTACTCGGGATAGCCGAGACCGCCTAAAAGATAGGCCGCGCCTAAAAGCACGAAGCCAATGGTAAGTTTGGGGAAGATTATCTTCACCGTGCCGCTGCGCACGTCGGTGACCGTGCGGGCGATGAACAGCGCCACAAAGGTCGCCATGAGGACGATGATATAGATGAGGCCGTTCTCGGGGAAGAATACCGACTCAGGGTTGCGCCCTGGGTTGTTCACTATCGAGGGCGTGTAATACAGCAGCGGAATGATGCCCATCAAGGGATAAAGCTCGCGGCTGAAAAGCAATAAGTAGACGGCGAACAGCCAGCAGATCGTGTAGCAGATGAGCTCCAGCCCGAAGCAGGAAGTGAGGAGAAACAAAAGCGTAAAGAAAAATAAACAGTAAATGCTGCCGCATTCCTCATTGAGGACGGCGATCGTGCGGCTCTCTTTCAGCCGCGTCCACCACCCCTTTTGCTCTTCCGCCAAGTACGTCATTTCTCTACACTCTATGCTTTACCATACAAAAAGCGCGCCCGACGGACTGTCAAAGGCGCAGCAAAAAGCGGCGGTCATGCGATCGCTGAAATTATTTTCCTTTTCGCGCCCCGCTTCTTGCAGGTTCGCTTCTTCGTTGGTGGTTTGTGTTCTCATATGATCCTTGTTGCACAGAAAGAGGGGCCGCCTGCTGCCGTCGTGACGTTGATGAAGTGCCAAAAGTGCGGCAATCTGTCAAAGTCAAGGATGAAAAGCATAGAACGGAATGGCAACCTGGCAAAAAATGGGAGGGAATTGCCGAGATGCCATCATTTTATCGTTCTTGATTGCGGCATTTTCTATATTTTCTGTTAACTGAATTCTATTTTAGCAGGAAACTGAAACAAAGTCAAGCATACGGTTCAAGAAAAACCTGGAAATAAATATTTTTTTACTATTGTAATAAATTTGTAAACACGCCTGTTTGCGAAGAAAACTCCCTGCGCAGCGCAAGGACTTTGTGCGCGGTGCGCGTCTTTTTGCCTCTCCCCCATCGATAAAAAACGCCGCTGCGGGCACTCCCACAACGGCTTTGCGCATGAGATCTTAATGAAAGGATAAATTCCGCCATTCGCCCCTTTACAGCGGAAAGCGTGCCTCGACATCGAAATCAAGGCCGTGGAGGGCGGCGCCTTCCCATTGGCTCAAAAATTCGAGGCACTCCGTGTATGCCGTCTGCTCGCCGTAGAGAAAGCCGTTCTCGCCGCAAAGGCGTGCGCCGCGCAGCTCCTCCAAATAGGTGATGAGAAGTTCGGAGAGCGCAATGAGCACCTCCTCCGCCGTCAGTTTGCAATTCTCCTCGCGGAGCGATACCGCCGAATCTGCCATAAAGTCCCCTCTATTGCCAAAGTTCGGCTGTATGATAACATACATGGGAGCGCGGAATAAAGGGAACCTACTCGAAATTGATCGTTTTTTGCCGAAAACCGTCCGTGTAAGATACGGACGGTCGATATTTCGGGTCAAAAGCCGAAGTCAGTTGGAGAAGAAGGCGACGGCAATGGCGCCCGGGCCGACGTGCGTACCGATGGCACTGCCGATGAGATAGTAGGGAACACTGTCGGTGTGATCCTTATAGAGATGCTCGCTGTCGTGCAAATATTTTAAGAGAAATTCGTCGGAAAGACCCGAATAGCCGAGGGTGTAGGGCATGGAAAAGTCGATGCCGCCGCAGTCGGAGACGAGACGGTTGAGAAGATTGTTGCCCTTCTTAGAGCCCATCGCCTTGCCGACGAGCTTTACCTCCCCCTTGACGACGGAGATGACGGGCTTGATGGAGAGCATCTCGCCCGCGATCGCCGTGACGGAGGAGATACGCCCCCCTTTGCGGAGGTATTGCAGGGTATCGAGCACGGCAAGCAAGCGTATCTTGCCCTTGCTCTCCTCGAGCTTGGCGGCAACTTCGGCGGCAGGCAGACCCTCGCGGATGAGGCGGTCGGCATAGTCGACGAGGATGCGCTCGCCGATGCAGGCGTTGAGGCTGTCGACAACGTGCACCTTGCCCTCGAACTTTTTGGCGGCCTTGACGGCGTTGGCGTGCGTGCCCGAGAGCTTGGAAGAAATTGTGACGGCGACGACCTCGCTGCCGTCTGCCGTGAGGGTGGAAAAGGCCTCCTCGAAGCGGTAATCGTTGATCTGGCTGGTCTGGGGGAGATCGGAAGTTTCGATGAGCTTTTCAAAGAAGGCGCGGTGAGAGAGCGTGACGCCGTCCTCGAACTCCTCCTCGCCGAAGCGGATCAAAAGGGGCATGAGAAAGATACCGCGCACCTCGGCCTCCTCTTGTTCAAGATCGCAGGCGGAATCGACAAGTAATTTGACCATGATATTCTCCTTGGGGGGCGAAAGGCGCCCTTCCGTATGGGCGGAAAGATGCCCTTCCGTCTCTGAAAACTTAAACAGTATAACAAAAAGCGGGCTTTAAGGCAAGCGATTTGTGCACTATATGAACGGACGGACGGGCGCTCAACTTTGTTTGCGCCCGAAGAGGCGGTAGCGGTGGGGGGTTGTGCCTGTGTGGGCGCGGAATTGGCGGATGAAGTGCTCCTCGTTCTCGTAGCCGCAGCGCTCCGAGATGAGAGAGACGCTCTCGTCGGTGGAGATGAGAAGTTCCTCCGCCGCCTGTATGCGGGAGGTGATGACATCGGAAAGAAAGGTCGCCGCAAAGTACTTTTTATAGAGCGTGTGAAAGTAGCCGACGGAGACGCCGAGGCGGGCGGCTGCCCCCTGCGCCGTCCATTCCCGTTCGGGGGCGCGGAACACTTCCTCGCGCAGGGCAAGGAAGGGATAAAAGAGGGTGCCCTTCACCTCGATCTCCGAGGAGAGCATTTCAAGGAGCGCCGAGAGAAGAGAGGATGTGACGCTCTCCCGCGTGCGGCGGGCGGAGAAGAACTCCCCCATCATGATGCGAAAGAGGGAGAAGAAGCGCTCGCTCGCACCAAGCGGGATGGGTATCCCGAAGGGGAAGCCTTCAAAGAGCAGGGGCGATGCGCTCTCGATGTGCGCCCAGCAGTCGCTGTACTCCTCCCCTGAGGCGCGGTAGCTGTGCCTTTGCCCCGGGCGGAAGAGAAAGGCGCTCTCCGCCGGCACCCGCTTCCACTCCCCCTCGAGCTCGAAGAGGGCGGGCGTCTTGACGAGCAAAAGCAGATAGTGTTCGTACCCCTTTTCGCGCAGCACCTTAAAATCGCCGCCGTGTATCGCCTCCCCCATGCGCAGAATGTTCATACTGCCCTCCAAATCTGAGAAATCATCAATTTTCTCTCATGATACAACATTGCGGAAAATTTGTCAAGCGGCTATAATAGAGGGCGTTCAAGAGGTCAAACTTATGCTCTTTTCGCTGCTTACGGTCGTATTTTATGCGGCGTCCTCGCTGGGCGATAAATTCATTTCCAGCAAGCTCGACTGCAACGCGAAAGAATTTTCCTTTCTCGTCTCGGTGGCGACCGCCGTCTTTTTAGCGCTTCTTCTCCCCTTCTTCGGCTGGAATTTCGCTCTATCTTGGCGATCCGCCGTCATATTGCTCCTTCTTATCGCCTTCAAGATCGGCGAATTTTATACGAGCGCGTATCTTTTGAAGACGGTCTCTGCCTACGAACTCAAAGCGTGGCTGAGCATCAACGTCATCGTCTCCTATCTCGTTGACTTAGGGCGGGGCAAGGAGACCTTCTTTTGGAGCTTTATCCCCTGCGCCGCGGTGATGCTCCTCGGCATCGGCATGATCGCCTTTACGCACCATGAGGAGGGCGAGGAGAAAAAGAAGAGAGGGGTGTTTTACGTTCTCTTCAGCCTTGCCTACATCGCCTCGAAATTCTTATACGGGCTTGCCATCAATGAGCTCTGCCTTACCGACCAGGCGTCGCGCATCTCGGTGCTGCTGCTCGTGATGTTGGGCGTGGCGCTTATCCAGCTCCCCTTTGTGCGCTTTAAGACCTTCTTCCGCAAGAAGGGACTTTTGCTAGGGGCGGTCACCCGCCTTCCCAACGCCCTCGGGCTGTGGACGGAGGCCATCGCCGCGCAGCAGAATTTGCTCCTTTATTCGCTCGTGCAGCCCATGCAGCTCCTCATCCTCTTTGTGGTGGCGCTTGTAAAGCGCGAGAAGCTGGGCAAAGTTAAGCTCATCGGCAGTATCATCACGCTCGTCACCGTCACGGTGATGACCGTGCTCATCTACATCAACAGGGGGACGATATGATAAGAACATTCAAGACGCATGTGATCCGGCGCCAAGAGGAATTGACGCAAAGGCTTTGGCAGTTCACCGCCCTTACGGGCGAGAAGGCGGGAGAAAGCTTTCCCGTCCTTCTTCCGAGCTGCTGGGAGACGTACCCCGGCTTCGGGCTCTACCGCGGCGAAGGGAAGTATGAGATGACGTTCACGGGCGGAGGCAATGTGCGGCTCGTATTCGAGGGCGTGAGCCATACCGCTAAGGTGTATGTGGACGGGGAGAAAGTCGGCGGGCACTACAACGCCTATACGCCCTTTTCTATCCTCCTCGAGGGGTTGGAGCGCGGGGAGCATACCCTCGCCGTTGTGGCGGACAACCGTTTTTCGGAAAACAGCGCGCTGCACGTTCCAAACGATTATATGTCCTACGGCGGCGTGTCGAGGCCGTGCGCCGTGGAGTTTTTGAAAGGGGCGTTCATCGACTATATCCATGTGACGCCCTGCCTTCATGAGGGAGTTTGGCGGGCAAAGTTTGAAGTGAAGGTCAAGAACCTCTCTGCGTCATGCAGAGCAGAGATCAAATTGAGCGCCGCGGGAAAGGAGCTGACGCTTATAAAAGATGAGCTGCCCGCGGGAGAGAGCCTCTTTATAGGCGAACTTGCCTTTGAGGCCGTTAAGGCATGGTCGCCCGAGACGCCCGCTCTCTATACGGTACAGGCTGTTTTGAGGACGGACGGGGAGGCGGTGGACGACCTTATCGAGCGCTTCGGCTTCCGCGAGGTGAAAGTGGAGAAAGACCGCATCCTCCTCAACGGCGAGCCGCTGCGCATCCGCGGGCTGTGCCGCCATGAGGACCACCCCCACTTCGGCTGTGCCCTCCCCTATGAGGCGATGATGCACGACCTGCTCATCATCAAGGACTTGGGCGCCAACTCGGTGCGCACTTCGCACTATCCCAACGATCAGAGATTTCTCGATCTTTGCGACGAGCTGGGCATTCTCGTGTGGGAGGAGAACCACGCGCGGGGGCTGAGCCTCGAACAGATGTTAAACCCCAACTTTGAAAAGCAGGCGGAGGAGGTCATCCGCGAGATGATCGCGGCGCACTATAACCACCCCTCCATCTATATCTGGGGCATTCTCAACGAGTGCGCGAGCGACAGCGAATACGGCAGAGAGTGCTACGAAAAGCAGTTTGCGCTCATCAAGTCGCTTGATACGAGCCGCCCTACCTCCTTTGCGAGCTGCAAGTTCAAGACGGATATCTGCTTCGGGCTGCCCGACGTCGTTTCCTACAACATCTACCCCAAGTGGTACCACGAGACGCCCGTCAAGGAGTATGTGGACGACCTCTATACCTGGGTGCAGGAGGAGACGGAGGGAAGAGGCAAGCCCTTCCTTGTCACCGAGATCGGCGCGGGGGGGCTGTATGGCTACCGCACCCCCTATGCCTCTAAGTGGAGCGAGGAGTATCAGGAAAAGACGCTTTCAGAGCAGCTTACAGGCGTCCTCTCCTACCCCGCCTGCTCGGGCGTGTATATCTGGCAGTTTTCGGATATCCGCATCAGCGAGGAATGTTGGGGAACGCGGCCGCGCACGATGAACAATAAGGGCGTCGTCGACGAGTACCGAAGGCCCAAACTCTGCTATGAGACGGTGAAACGTATCTTCCGCGAGGACAGGGAGAAGTTCGGAAAATAACGTTGTTCATTGTATCCGGGGGGATCGTGATAAGGCCGCCCGCCGCGCTAAAAAGCGCGGCGGGCGGCCGGTTTATATAAGGAAGGGCGAGAAGGAACGGCTTGCAACATGCCTCGATCGTGCCGTTCAAAAAAAATTTTTAATGAAATTTTATAAACCTATTGACAATCTATGAACTTGTGATATAATATAGACAAAGAGTGCTGCTAAATATGTTTATCCTGTGGACAAGTCTCTTGTAATGATCGGGCAAGCAGATGGCAGGTCATCGGGGGAAACACGATGAAGATACTAATTATTTTAGGCATTTGTGTGGCAGGTATCTTGATCGGCCTTACTGCCTATTATACATCGGAGGATCATAGACAGAAAGAGGCGGACAAGAAAGCCAAGGAGGCGGCAGTCCGCAGGGAGCTGGCGGAAAAAAAGAGACAAACGGAACAGCTTCGCGAACAGATTGCCGCCGAAAAAGAGAGCGCTCCGATGCAGGATGAAAATCATGGCGGGCATGAGGAATAGGCAAGATCGAGGAATAGGAAAGATAATATATTTTTTACATTTCTTTATGGATAAAATAAAATTTTATCATATCTTATTTTCAGGAGGGCAAATGTTATGGATGTATTTTTGATCATCGCTGCCATTGTGATCGTGATCATGCTTGCCATCAACATCTATTTCTCCAGCACGATCCTCAGGAGAATGCAGAATGATGCGAAGCACGCGCGCGAGGCTGCAACGCAGCGGCAGCAACAGGAAAAGTTGAAAAAAGAGGCAGAACTTAGAGAAGAGTTGCAGGCGGGAAAGTAAAAATCTCCCGAAATGCCCCCTCATGCACAACATGAGATCGGGACAAGACAGAACGAACGATTTTAAGGAATATCTTCCATTTCACAAAAGACGCAGGCGAAACGGCCTGCGTCTTTTGCTGTTAGCCCTCGCGGAAGAGCTCCAAAAAGGCGCGGAGGGCGTAGGAGATGCTCGTGTTCTTGGGCAGCGCCACCCCCACCGAGCGGGAGGGCATGGCGGGCGTCACCTCGATCTCGAAGATGCTCCCATCCCCCGCCTCGGGCTGCATATACTCGCGCGGGATGCAGCCGATGCCCATGCCTTCCGCTACGAGCTTTTTCATAAAGCCCCAGCTGTCGACCTCGATGATCGGGCGGAAGCGGATGCCGAGGCTGGTGCAGAAGTGATCGACGGCGCTCCTTGCAACGGTGTGCGGCTCCATGAGAAGAAGGGGCTCGCTCTGAAGCTCCCACAAAGGCACCTGCCTGCCCTTGAAGCGCTCGAAGCCCCTGCCGCCGATGAAGACGTCGTTGAGGAGCGTGATGGTCTGGCGGACGACGATGCCCTCATCCTCGGGAATGGGGAAATTGAGAAAGCCCACGTCGCAGCGGTCTGTTTTGAGCTGTTCGATGGTGATGGGCGAGACGTCGGAGAGAAGCTCGAACTTGACGTCGGGATAGAGCGCGTGGTATTTGACGAGCTTATCGGCGAGGATGTATTGGAAGATGGTCTCGGAAGCGCCGATGCGCAGGGTGCCCTTGGCGCTCTTTTTGAGCTCGGAGAGGCGGCTCTCCACTCCGTCCAACAACTGCAGGGCGCGGGAGACGTCCTCAAAGACGAGCTCGCCGCCCTGTTTGGTGAGCTCCATGCCCTTGTGAACGCGGTTGAAGAGCGTGGCGCCGAGCTGATTTTCGAGTTGACGGATGGCCTGCGAGACGGCGGGCTGGGAGATGTACAGCTCCTGCGCCGCCTTGGTGAGGCTGCCGCACTTGGCGACGGTATAAAAGACGCGGTAAAGTTCTAAATTGACCATGTTGGCTCCTTTTTACGGGCTTTTTCGTTTATTTGCCGACGCAGAATTTGGAGAAGATCTCCGAAATTATTTCCTCGGTGGCGGTCTCGCCGCTCAAAAGCCCCAGCGCGAGGTAGGCGCGCCTCACATCCTCGGCGTAGAGCTCGGCGGGAAGCCCCGCTTGGATGGCGGCACGGGCGGCGCGGACTGCCTCCTTCGCCTCCCCCACCGCGCGGTAGTGGCGCTCCTCCATGAGGAAGACATTGTCGTTCTGCCTGCCGAAGCCGCGCTCGAAGATGAGCTCTTTGAGCGCCTCGATGCCCTCGCCCGTGACGGCGGAGACGTTGATGTCGCAGCGGTCTGTGCGGGCAAGGTCGCTCTTGCTGCCCACGACGATGAGAGCGGCGCCTTCGGGGACTTCGGGCGGGGCGTCATCCTCGCGCACCCAGACGACGACGTCGGCGCGCTCCATGGCGGCTTTCGCCCGACGGATGCCCTCTTTTTCTATCTCCCCCGCCCCCTCGCGGATGCCCGCCGTATCGGTGAGGAGAAAGAGGACGCCGTGGAGTTCGAGGGTGCCCTCGACGGCGTCGCGCGTGGTGCCCGCCTCGGAGGAGACGATGGCGCGGTCGTAGCCGAGAAGGGCATTTAGAAGCGAGCTCTTGCCCGCATTGGGCTTGCCGCAGAGGGCGACGTTGACCCCCTCGCGGATGCGTTTTCCCGCGCGGTACTGTTTTAAGAGGGCGGAAAGCCCCTCCTCGACGCGGGAGAGACGCTCCTCGATCTCCTCGCCCGTAACGGCGGAGAGGTCTTCCTCGGGGTAGTCGACATCGGCATCGACGCAGGCGAGGCACTCCTTTAAGAGCGCCTGCAAGCGCTTGCCCTCGGCGGTGAGCCTTTCGCCGTAGAGAAGATAGCCCGCCTTGACCTGCGCTTCGGAGCGGGCGGAGATCATCTCCCCCAGCCCTTCCGCCGCGGAGAGGGAGAGCTTGCCGTTCAAAAAGGCGCGGCGGGTGAACTCCCCCGCTTCCGCTGGGCGGGCGCCGAGGTCGAGGGTGCGCTTTAAGACGGCGCGGGCGATCTCGATGCCGCCGTGGCAGTGAAATTCCACCGTGTCCTCCCCCGTAAAGGAATGGGGCGCGCGGAAATAGACGCACATACCGTAGTCGGAAAAGGCGCCGCAGTCGATATTGCCGGGATAGAGACGGTTGGGCTCAAAGTCGCCCGTGCGGGAGAACATCTTTTTAGCGAGAGGGAGCGCGCCTTCGCCGCTGACGCGGATGATCGCCACACCCCCCACTCCCTGCGCCGTGGCGATGGCAGAGATGAGTTCCATAAGTTTCTCCTATTTCCTGCCGCAGCTTTTTCGAGAAAGTTTTGGCGCGGCTATAACTTGCGGTTATGATTATACCGCCTTTACTTGAAAAAGTAAAATGATTTTGCGCAAAAAAAGCTCCCTGCGCGAGGGAGCCGTAAATTATTTTTTGTCGTCGCCGAACTCCGAGAAGGGATCGTCGTTTGAGGAGCTGCCCGAGCTGCCGCCCGAATTGTTGTTTGGACCGCCAAAGCCTTCGAAGGGGTCGGGACCGTTCTGAGGCCCGTTCTGCGGGTTGCCGTTATAGGGACCGTTCTGCGGGCCGTAGGGGCCGTAGGGCGGCTGAGGGCCGTAGCCGCTGCCACGCATATACGCCTGCGTGCGGCGACGGATGTAGTCGTTATAGTCGACGGGGGCGTTGTTGCGCACGGCGAAGATGGTGATGCCGCGGAAGGGCAGGATCGCCGAGAGGAAGGCGAGCAGGATGGGCCCGCGCGCATAGTACTTGCGGAAGAACGAGATAAAGAGCACGCAGAAGAAGATAATGACAAAGAACCACACGAGATAGGCGACGAGACCGCCGTAGGTGATGGTGGGCTCGAGCCAAGCGGGCATACTGCTGTTGGGCTGACCGAACACGAGGCCCTCTTCCGTCACTTCGAGTGTCCTATATGCGGGGAAATAGGAGATGACCGTTGCCACCATCACCAAAAGCTGCAGGGCGACGTATAAGATCTCCGTAAGCATGGCATAGAGGCCGACGCGCTTCATCTTCTGGCCGAAGAACTGCGTCTCCCCAGCGAGCTTACCCGCATAATAGGTGTTGAAGAAGGGCAGAAAGCCCATCCAGCGGTGCTTTAAGCCCTGCTTTTTGGCGAGCTTGGAAAGGCCGATGCCGCCGAAAATAAGCAGGATGAGATAGACGCCGAGTACGCAAAGCGCAGAGATCAGATAATAACTCAATACGACGTTGGAAAAATCATAGACATTCTCGATCTGCGGCTTAACGATGAGATTGATGATCTGCTCCATGAACATCATGGGAACATTAAATAAGTCAAAAAATTCCATCTTTTCTCCTTACGGAAGCAAACTTTCGATACCGTAATCGGCGCTCACGAGGACGAGGCCTTGGGGGGGCATGGTCAATGCGAGCGCACTTCTCTCCCCCGTTTGAAAGGCGCGCGAGATACCCTCCTGCTTGCCGCAGCCGACGGCGAATACTTCGCCCGCGAGGATGCGCACCATGTTATATAAAAATCCGTTTCCCGTCACCCGCAGCGTATAGAGCGCGCCCTCGGGGATGGGTTTTTCTTCTATCTGGACGGAATAGAGCGTTCTTACGCTCGTCTTGGAGGTGTAGCCCGCCGCGCGGAAGGCGGCAAAGTCGTGCTCGCCCACAAGGAGGGCGCAGGCTTCCTGCATCTTTTTGACGTCCGGCCGCCCTTTGAGACGCGCCGCATAGCGGGAAAAGAGCGGAAGTTCGCTCTCTGCATAGTAGGCGCGGTAGCAATACGTCTTGCGCTTGGCTGCCCGCGTGACGTCGAAGCTTTCGGGCGCGGGGACGCTTTTTATCACCTTGACGTCGGGCGGGAGATGCACGTTGAGGCATTCGCGCAGCTTGGCGGGGGGGATATGATCGGGGAACTCCCCTTCGACGACCTGCCCTAAGGCGTGCACGCCCGCGTCCGTTCTGCCGCTTGCGGTAAGAGTGACGGGCCGGGAGAAAGCGCGCTCTGCGGCTTCTTCCATCACCTGCTGCACGGTGCGGCCGTTGGGTTGGCGCTGCCAGCCCGAAAAGCCGGTGCCGTCGTAACTTACTAAGAGGAGCGCCTTCATATCGTCGCCCCGAGGTACACTTTGAGAAGGACGACGCCCGCGATGAGCGCGGCTCCGAGGAGGAAGGCGATGAGATCGCGCCAGGTGAAGCGCAGCTTTTTGTACTTGGTGCGCTTCCTGCCGCCCGTGTAACAGCGCGCCTCCATGGCGTCGCCCAGCTCCTCCGCCCTTCTGAAAGAGGAAAGAAGCAGAGGGATGAGCACGGGGATGACCGCCTTGACGCGGCTTATGAGCCCGCCCGACTCGAAGTTGGCTCCCCTCGCCTTCTGGGCGTTCATGATGCGCTCCGTCTCGTCGATGAGGATGGGGATATAGCGGAGGGCGATGCTCATGATCTGCGCGAGCTCGCGCACGGGGAAGCGGATGAGGGTGAGCGGAAAGAGAAGGCTCTCGATGCCGTCGGTGAGGGCGACGGGGGTCGTCGTGTAAGTGAGGAGCGACGAGCAGGTGATGAGCAGGATGAGGCGGATGACGAGGAAGGCGCTGAAGATGATGCCCTCTTTGGTGATGGTGAAGATCCACCACTCCGCGTACACCGTTTCGCCGTTATAAAAGAGCAGGTTGAGGACGGTCGTAAAGACGATGAGGAAGAGGATGCCCTTGATCGCCTTGAATACCCTGAGGACGGGCACGCGCGAAAAGCCGATGGCGAGCGCGAGCACCACAAGGCAGCAGCCGAGCCCGACAAAGTTTTTGGCGAGGAAGATGGCTACGATGTAGGCGATGAGGAAGAGTATTTTGAGGCGGGGGTCCAAATTGTGGACGAAGGACTTCGTGGGATAGTACTGCCCGAACGCGACGTCTTTCATGCGCTTGCACCCCCCTTCCCCGCGAGGGCGAGGGTCTTTTGCAGGAAGTCTTCCGTCGTGAAATCACACTTTAAGTCGATGCCGTACTGTTTGAGGGCGAGGCACACCTTGGCGGTAAGGGGCACGTCGAGGCCGAGAGCGAGCAGTTCTTCCGCGTGCGTGAAGAGCTCTTTGGGGGGCAGGACGTATTTGACTTCCCCGTCCGAGAAGACGGCGACGCGCGTGCAGTTTTCGGCGATCTCGTCCATGTCGTGTGAGACGATGATGATGGTCCTGCACCACGAGGCGTGCAGGCGGTGCAAAAGCTCCATCACCTCCTGCTTGCCGAGGGGGTCGAGACCTGCGGCGGGCTCGTCTAAGACTAAAATTTCCGGCTTGGTGACGATGACGCCCGCGATGGCGACACGGCGCTTCTGCCCGCCCGAGAGGTCGAAGGGAGACATCTCCTTGACTTCCTCGTAGTCGAGCCCCACGATGGTGAGGGCGTCGCGCACGGCGTTTTCCACCTGTTCCTTCGTGGGCTTTTCGGGAGCGAAGTTCTTAAAGCCGAAGGCGACGTCTTCAAAGACGGTCTCGGCGAAGAGCTGGTACTCGGGGTACTGCATCACCATGCCCACCTTGCTGCGCAGGGCGTTGAAGTCCGTCTTTTTATCGGTGAGGTCGAACTCCCCCACCTTAAGGACGGTGTCGGAGGGCGGGTCTTTACGCTTCTTATGGTATTTCTTCAAGGAGGTGGGCACGCGCAAGAGAGCGTTGAGGTGCTGCACGAAGGTGCTCTTGCCGCTGCCCGTATGGCCGATGATGCCGAAGAACTCCCCCTCCTCCACCGTGAGCGAGACGTCCTTCAAGGCTGCCGAGGCGAAGGGAGAACCCGGGTTGTAGGTGTAGCTCAAATGCTCTGCTTGGATACGCATAAGGCGATCTCCTTTGCAAGTGAGCTTGCGTCCAAAGTGTCGGCGACGGGCAAGCCGCCCGCACGCAGATCTTTACAGATGCGCCCGATGAGAGGCAGGGTGAGGTTGTACGTCAAAAGCTCCTCGTGGCGCTCGAAGATGTCCTCGGGCGTGCCCTGCATGACGATCTCCCCCCTGTTCATGACGATGGCGCGGGAGGCGCGCAGAGCTTCTTCCATGAAGTGCGTGATGAGGACGACGGTGATGCCCTCTTCGCGGTTGAGGCGGGTGACGCAGTCGATGATCTCGCGGCGGCCCTTGGGGTCGAGCATGGCGGTGGACTCGTCGAGGATGAGCACCTTCGGCATGACGGCGAGCACGCCCGCGATGGCGACGCGCTGCTTCTGCCCGCCCGAGAGGCGGGAGACGGTCGCATTTCTGTATGCCTCCATGCCGACGGCTTTGAGCGCAAAGTCGATGCGCTCGCCGATATCCTCGCGCGGGAGGGCGATGTTCTCCGCTCCGAAGGCGATGTCGTCCTCCACGATGGAGGCGACCGTCTGGTTATCGGGGTTCTGGAAGACGATGCCCACTTGCTTGCGGATCTCAAAGAGGTTTTTTTCGGTGAGTTCTTCGCCGAAGACGCGGATGGTGCCGCCGTCGGCCTCCAAAAGGCCGTTCGCAAGACGGGCGAGCGTCGATTTGCCGCTGCCGTTGTGGCCGAGAACGGCGAGGAACTCCCCCTCCCCTACGGAAAAATTTAAGTTTTTGATCGCAAACGCCCCGCCCTCCTCGTAGGAGAAGCTGACGTTCTCAAATTCGATCGCTTTCATATTCCTCGTAAAATGGGCGCACAAAACAAATCGGTGCTTCCCGATGACTTACTTATTATAGCAAATGTTTGCCTTAGATACAATGAAAAAGCCGTGAAAGTTTATGAAATACTGCAAAAGTTCGGCTCTAACTAAAAGAAAAATACAATTCCCCGCCGCAGCGGGGAAAAATTCACATATTCTGCATCCCTCGCTTGCCCTTGGAGAGCTTCTTGACGGAAGTGCGGTGTTCCTCCCCCGCGAAGAGGCGGATAAGATTCTTGCGGTGCGCGAACCAGGTGAGGAAATTCAAGAGAAGCAGCAGCATGAAGATGAGGATGACCCATACGTTCATGAGCTCCCCTTGATAGCGCAGATAGAAGATGATGCCCTGCCAGAGCGAAAAGCCCGTGACGCCGAGAAGAGAGCCCATCGAGCCCCACTCGGTGACTGCTATAAAGGTGAGCACGCAGACGAGCCATAAAAGCGCCACGGCGGCGTACCACCCTTCTTCGCAGCCGAGGGCAAACCAAAAGAGACCCAAAGTGGAGGCGATCCCCTTGCCGCCCTGAAAGCGCATGGTGACGGGCCAGATGTGCCCGATGATGACGAAGACGCCGCAGAAATAGCGCGTGAAGTCGGAGACGATGACGTCGGTGCCCGCAAAGACGTAACCGCGGAAGATAAAATAACTGATGAGCGCGGGCACACCCCCCTTGGAGACATCGAGCAGGAAGTTTATAAGCCCCACTTTGAGGCCGAACTCGCGGCTCATGTTCATGGTGCCGGGGTTGCCGCTGCCGATCTTGTGGGCGTCCTTGTGCTTGGTGCGGGCGATGATCATGGCGAAATTGACGCAGCCCAAAAAGTAGCAGACGAGCGCCATCAGCAAAAACCAATACCAGCTATCGGAAAAATACAGCTCTTTCATATGCCCCCCTATTGATCGTCCTTCTTGCTCCTCACCTGGATGCGGATGGGCGTGCCCGAAAAGTCATACGCCTGACGGATGACGTTTTCGAGATAGCGCGCGTAGGAAAAGTGCAGGAGCGTCTCGTCGTTGACCATGAGGACAAAGAGCGGCGGTGCGACGGCGACCTCGGAGGCGTAGTAGAGCTTTAATCTCCTGCCCTGATAGGAGGGCGGTTCGGAGATGCGCATGGCGTCCATCAGAAGGTCGTTGAGCGCCCCCGTGGGGATGCGGAAGTGGGCGTTGTCGTACGCCTCGCGGGCGAGCTTTAATACCTTTTCGGCGCGCTGACCCGTCTTTGCCGAGATGTAGACGGACTTGAAGTAGTCCATGAATTTCAAGTCCTCTTTGAGCTTCGCTTCAAACGTCTCGATGGTGTGGGTGTCCTTTTCCACGAGGTCCCACTTGTTCATGACGATGACGGAGGGCTTGCCCTCCTCGTGCACCATGCCGATGATGCGCACGTCCTGCTCGGTGAGCCCTTCCGTCGCATCGACGACGAGCACGGCGACGTCCGCCCTTCTCACGGCGTCAAAGGCGCGGAGGACGGAATAATATTCGACGTTATCTTCGACGGAGCGCTTGCGGCGGATGCCCGCCGTATCGATGATGACGTACTTCTCGCCGTCGCGCTCGAAGGGGGTGTCGACGGCGTCGCGCGTGGTGCCCGCAATGTCGGTGACGATGGTGCGCTCCTCGCCCAGGATGCGGTTGACGAGCGAGCTCTTGCCCGCATTGGGCTTGCCGACGACGGCGATGCGGAGGGCGTCCCCCCCTTCCTCCTCCCCTTCTTCAAAGGAGGCGACAGCTTCGTCGAGAACGTCGCCGATGCCGCGGGAGTGCTCGGCGGAGATGCCGAAGGGCTCCCCGAGGCCGAGGGAGTAAAATTCAAAGAGCTTGTCCTCCGAATACTCGTCCACCTTGTTGACGACGAGGATGACGGGCTTGCGGCTGCGGCGGAGATAGTCGGCAACGTCGTAGTCGGAGCTCGTGAGCCCCTCCCTGCCGTCCACGAAAAAGAGGATGACGTCGGCGGTCTCCACGGCGAGCTTCGCTTGCGTTGCGATCTGCTTCCACATCACGTCTTCGCTTTTGAGCTCGATGCCGCCCGTATCGACGAGCGTGAAGGGCTTGCCGCGCCACTCGGCGGAGGCGTAGATCCTGTCTCGCGTGACGCCCGGCCTGTTTTCCGTGATGGAGAGCTTGCGCCCGA
Source organism: uncultured Clostridia bacterium (assembly GCA_944363045.1). Classification (GTDB taxonomy): domain Bacteria; phylum Bacillota; class Clostridia; order Christensenellales; family Borkfalkiaceae; genus Gallimonas. The sequence continues at coordinate 16,819 of CALVTT010000012.1, forward strand.
TGACTTTATTAAAAAATGTGCTCTTGCCGACGTTGGGTCTGCCGACAATGGCGATGAGATGCTGCATAAATTCCTCCTGTTTGAGGGGTGTTGAGTCGTTTTGAGGCGGGCGCTTCCGGCGAGAAGTGCAGCGCGGGACGCTTATTCCTTGACCGTGAGATAGGCGCCGTCCTCGCCGTCCGTCTCCTTGAAGTGCACGATGACGCGCTCGCGGCTGCTCGTGGGCACGTTCTTGCCGACGCCGTCTGCACGGAAGGGAAGCTCCCTGTGCCCCCTGTCCACAAGGCAAAAAAGGCGCACGCTCTCCGCTCTGCCCAGGGCAGAGAGCGCCGCAAGTGCGGCGCGCACGGTGCGGCCCGTGTAGAGGACGTCGTCGCAGAGGATGACCTTTTTGCCCTCGACGTCGAAATCTATCTCGCTGCCCTTGAAGACGGCATCGCAGCCGCCCGAGAGGAGATCGTCGCGGTAGAGCGCGATGTCGAGGATGCCGAGAGGAAGTTTGACGCCCTCGAGCTTTTCGATCTCCGCCTGCATACGGCGCGCCAAAATGACGCCGCGCGTGCGGATGCCGATGAGGACGACGTTTTCGGTGCCCTTTTCGAGCTCGACCGCCTCGGCGGCTAATCTGCGGATGGTGCGGGCGAGCGTCTCTTGCTCGATGATAGTCTTCATTTGTCACCTCTCACAATGGTAAGGATGCGTTGAAAATAGTCGGGAAGGGGGGCGGTGAAGGTCATTATTTCCCCCGTCCGCGGATGGGTGAGCGTAAGGCGGAAGGCGTGCAGCAGCTGGCCGTTGAGCTCGAAGCGCTGCTTCTTATAGCCATAGACAGGGTCGCCCACCACGGGGTGCCCCATGTATTTGGCGTGTACGCGGATCTGGTGCGTGCGCCCCGTGTGCAGGATAAAGTGCACGAGGGTGTTGCGGGCGAAGCGCTCCGTGACCTCCCAATCGGTCTCGGCGCGCCTGCCCTTCCCTTCGGGCAGCACCGCCATTTTGAGGCGGTCGTTGGGGTCGCGGCCGATCTGCGTTACGATATTGCCGCTGTCCTCTTTTAAGACGCCTTCGAGGAGGGCGAGATATTCGCGGCGGCAGCTCTTTTCGGCGATCTGGGCGCTCAAGGAAAGGTGCGCTCTGTCGTTTTTGGCGACGACGAGGAGACCCGAGGTATCCTTATCGATGCGGTGGACGATGCCGGGGCGCAGTTCGCCGTTGATGCCGCTCAAATGGTCGAGACGGAAGAGGAGCGCGTTGACGAGCGTGCCCTCGTAATTGCCGCTGCCCGCGTGCACCGTCATGCCCTGCTGTTTGTTGATGACGGCGATGTCCTCATCTTCATAGACGATGTCGAGGGGGATGTCTTCGGGGCGGGCGGCGATAGGTTTAGGGTCGGGGATAAAGAGAGTGACTTCCTCCCCCGCCTTTAATACGCAGCCCGCCTTGACGGGTTTCCCCGCGACGAGCACATGACCCTCCTCCGCAAGTTTTTTGACGGCGCTGCGCGTGAGCTCGGTGCGCTCGCTCAAAAACACGTCGACGCGGAGGGGTCCCTCCGCGGCAAAAGTCAAGCTATTCATCGTGTTTGGGCTCGTTTTGCCCGTCTTGGGAAGTCTTTTCGTCGGGAGAGAGATCAGTGGCAGAATGATCTTCGGGGGCGGGTCCCTGCTCGGATGCGGTTGCCTTTAAGGCTTCTTTTTCCGCTTCTTCACGCTTGGCTGCTTCGCGCCACTCCTTCTTTAAGGGGAAGAGCGCGTCCTTGCCGATGAAGACAATGATGAAAAGGAGCACGGCGCCGCCGAAGGTGATGAAAAAGTCGGCAAAGTTACAGACGCCGAAGCCGAGAGGTGAGACGTCCACCATGTCGCGCACATAGCCGAGGGCAAGGCGGTCGATGAGGTTGCCGATGGCGCCCGCCTCGATGACGGCAAGCGTGATGCGGGCAGGCGTATTGTGACGGAAAACGGTGAAAAAGAGTGCGGCGATCGCCGCGATGAGCACCGCCGTCAGAATGGTGACGACGGTCATGGCGGCCTCGTTGTCTTCAAACATACTGAACGCCATGCCCGTGTTCTTGGTAAAATTGAAGCGTACGATGCCGAGGAAGAACTCGCTCTGGTGGACGTCGGTGCTCTCCGCCCATGCTTTGGTCACAAGGTCGACGGCGAGCAGCGCGCCGAATATGACGAGCGAGATGAGGGCGACGATGGTCTCCCTTTTTTTCAAGAATGCGATAAGTTTTTGCTTCATTATGAGATTTAGGGCAAAATTTGAATTGCGGCGTAAAGCCGACAAAGTATTGCGTAGAAGATGCGCCTTAGATCCTAAGGTGAAGCTTCAAGCAAGACGAGGAGGCTGCGTATCTGCCGAAAGGAGTTTACTTGAAGGTAAATGACTGAGGCAGAACGTAAAGCCGACAAAGTTTTGCGTAGAAGATGCGCCTTAGGAATCTTCTTCCATGAGGCCGAGCTCTTTGCAGAGCTTAGAAAGATCGAGCGGATACTTGGGGTTGAGGACTTCCTCCATGTCAAACTCTTGTTCCTCCTCGCCGCCGAGATAGACAAGGAGGGTATGCGTGAAGTCTTGAAAGTCCTTCACGTCCTCTTCATCGGGATAGTTCGCAGTCAATCGGTCTGAAAGGAGGCGGCACTTATCGGCAAGCAGCTTTAACTCCCTGCGGTCGTTTTCTGCCTGGTCGCTCCCCTCTTTCTTGATGCGCTCCCCTTCCGCAACGGCGCGCATCAGAGCCGCCGAAACTTCCCCGCGCTGACCTTCAAGTACGGAAAGACGGGCGCGGAGACGCCTGTTGTCCTCACGGATCTCTTCGGTAACTTCACGCTGGCGCTTTAAGACGGCGTCGTACTCCTCTTTGAGGCGTTCGACGAGCGTGCGCACTTCCTTTGCGGAATATTTTTTTTGCATATCAAACTCCCTTGCCGAAACGGTGCATCATCTCCGTTTTGAGCGAATGCAGCGCGGGTGATAAGTCGACTTTATAGATGTGCGGCATATCGAGGCGGGTGTACTCCTCCCAGAAGCGGGCGTACTCCGCGTTGAAGTAGGCGTTGATCTCTTTAAGGGGCTTGGAGAAGATGCGGCGCTCGCCGCCCTCGATCCACGTCTCGCGGATGTTGCGAACGGAGAAATTTTCGAGGGTCATGCGCTTCCACGTCTCCACGGGGTGGAAAATTTCGAGGGGCTTGGTGGTATCCACCGTCTCGCCGGCGCGGGTGATATAGTCGGCGATCGCCTTGCCCGAGGCGTTGTCGTAGAAGCGGAAGACTTCCTTCATGCCGGGGTTGGTGACCTTTTCCGAGGTATCGGAGAGTTTTATTTTGGGGATCTCCTTGCCGCCTTCAAAGACTGCCGCGAGCTTATAGACGCCGCCGAGTGCGGGCATATCGGCGCTCGTGATGAGCTTGGTGCCCACGCCCCAAGTATCAATGCGCGCGCCCTGCTCCTTTAAGGAGCGGATGGAATATTCGTCGAGATCGCCCGAGGCGCAGATAACGGTCTTTTCAAAGCCCGCCTTATCGAGCATCTTTCTTGCCTCTTTGGAAAGATAGGCGAGATCGCCCGAGTCGAGGCGGATGCCGAGGGGCTCGTAGCCCGCCGCGCGCAGTTCCTTGAAGACTTTGATGGCGTTGGGAACGCCGCTCTTTAAGGTGTCGTAGGTGTCGACGAGCAGCAGACAGCCCGTGGGGAAGCTTTTCGCGTAGGCGCGGAAGGCGTCGAGCTCGGAGGGGAAGTTCATCACCCAGCTGTGCGCCATCGTGCCCGAGACGGGAACGTTGAACTCCTTGCCCGCATAGACGTTGGAGGTGCCCACACAGCCGCCGATGATGGCGGCCCTGGCGCCGTAGATGCCCGCATCGGGACCCTGCGCGCGGCGGAGGCCGAACTCCATCACACCGCCCCCGGCGGCGTCGCAAATTTTCGCCGCTTTGCTCGCGATGAGCGTCTGATGGTTGACAAACGTCAAAAGCGCCGTCTCTGCGAGCTGCGCCTCGATCATGGGCGCCTTGATGGTGAGGATGGGCTCATAGGGGAAGACGATCTCCCCCTCGCGGACGGCGATCATGTCGCCCGTGAAGCGCAGCCCCGAGAGGTATTCGAGGTATTCCTCCGAAAAGATGCCAAGAGAGCGCAGATAGGCGAGGTCGTCCTCGTTGAAGTGCAGGCTCATCAGCCAATCGCAAGCCTGCTCCATGCCCGCCGCCACCGAATAGGTGATGAGCTTGTTGGGGCGGAAGAAGATGTCGAACGCCGCCATCTCCTCGTGACGCCCTTCGTTGAAATAGCCCTGCCCCATCGTGATCTGATAGAGGTCGGTCAAAAGCGTTAAGTTTCTCATCTTATTCCCCTTTTAGTCCACATCGGGCGGATCGAAATCGCCCATATCGCCGCCGTCGTCATCGGCGCCGTCGTTGCTGTCGTCGCCGTCGCTATCATCGTTTTCGCCGTCGTCGTCATGCTTGAAGGGAAGGTCGTGGGCGGCAGGGTCGATATATACGTCCTCCCCCTTATTGTTCTTTTCTTTGGGGGGAGCGGGCGGATAGGCGGCGCCCATGATGTTTATTTTATCGAAGTAGGGAACGTCGTCCTTATATGCCTTGATGTAGGCGGTGATGCCCGAGGGATCGCCCGTCTTACTGCCGATGAGCGCGCCCTCTTTGCGGTAGTTGAGATATAAAAGAACGCCCGCGCCGATGAGGCCCAACACCATGAGGATGAGCGAGGTGACGAACGACCAGCGGATGCCCCCACCGTTCAAGATATAGGCGGGGTCGCGCAGGGGCTCCATGATGGAGCGCACGAGCCCGTACCAGAAGAAGTAGGCGCAGACAAAGAGGCCGTTGGGCTTTTTATCGTACTTCCACGCCGCATAAAAGAGGAGCGCCCAGCCGATGAGGTTGATGCAGCTCTCGTAGAAGAAAAAGGCGTAGTGCCATTCGGAGCTCGGGTCGGAGAAGGAGCCGATGCCATAGACGCTGTGCGAGGGGCTCACGGGCACCGCAAACGGGAACCACTGAAAGGCAGGGTTAGTGACTTCCGCGCCGTACACTTCCTTATTGAAGAAGTTGCCCCACCGCCCCATCGCCTGCGCGACGAGGATGTTGAGGACAACGCAGTCGGCAACGCGCAGAAAGTCGATCTTCTTGACGAGGCAGACGATAAGCCCTGCAAGAACGCCGCCCATAACGCCGCCGAGGATGCTCAAGCCCCCGCTTCGGATGCTGTCCCACTCGAACCACTGGGAAATATGCATACCGTCCGTGATGCAGTAGTAAAGGCGCGCGCAGACGAGCGCCGAGGGAATGCAGACGATAAACAGCGTTAAAATGAGCTCGGGGTTGATGTTCCTCCTCCGCATGAGGAGAGAGGAAAGATACGCCGCGAGCAGCATGCCCGCAACGATGCAGATGGCATAAAAGTAAATTTCAAACCCGAAGAGGATGATGCCGCGCTCGTTGATTCCGAACAGCGGCCCGTCCTTCGCAAGAAGCAAAGTTTGCAAAAAAGCGCCTCCCAAAATGAGGTTTTAAGATATTGACAACATTATAGCATCTCAGGCGTAAAAAAGTCAACCGCGTGGGTCGGCTTTCACCAAAGTTTCGTCATTCGAGGCCGAGCTTTAACGGCTTCACCGCATTGAGGAGCGGGATCGTAAGAAAGGCAAGGATATAATTTAGGATGCTGTTGTAGATCTGCCCCAGCACAAAGAGGCGCACGAAGACGTAGTTCCCGAACGACCAGACGCCGCCGAAGCGCTCGTTGATGGCGTCGATGAGGCTTTGCGATAAAAAAATCTTGTTGCCGATATAGTACATCCCGAGCGAATTGACGAGCACGGTGCAGAGCGAAAAGGTAAGAGCGGTGACGATGGCAAGTTTTACAAAGAGGCTCCCTTTAAAATGCATGGGGATGCGCATCACGAGACCTGCGATGACCGCCATGAGCATCAAAGAGAGCGCCACCCACCAATAGTAATACAGCCCCGCGCTGTTGAGAAGGTACCCGAAAAGATCGCCCACAAATACGGCGACGGCGCCGGGAAGCGCCCCGAGCATGACGCCCGCAAGGAGCGCCGTGAACAGGCTGAAACTGAACTGCGTATCGGCAAACTTGATCTCGAAGGTGTTGACGGCGATACACAGCGCCGCCATCACGCCGATATAGGCGAGCTTGTGCGAGATCGGACGGAAGAGGAGCACATCGGAAAAAAGGAGCCTCTTCCAGAGCGGAGCCTTTTTCCTCTCCCCTGCCGGCGCGGTGTTTACCGCGGCTTGTTTGACTGCTTCGGACATACAAAAAAACCTCCCATTGAGGAGGTCCGCAAAAAGGGCGCTTCACATTTGAAAGCGCAGATCGAGCGGACGCGCCGCGGCACCGCAGAGGCAATGCTGAGATTTTTGCCCCTTTCGTCTGCGAACAACGTCCCGTTTCGCAGCACTTAACGCACCTTGGCTACTCTTCGTCGATATTATAGCACCTTTGAAGGCGGGCGGCAAGCAAATTCGGCATATTTTCGGGCGAGGGAAACAAACTTTGCATATGGCACTCATCATGGTACGCACCGCCATCGTCTTTTTGGTGCTGCTCATCATCATGCGGCTGATGGGAAAGCGGCAAATCGGAGAGATGCAGCCCTTTGAGCTCGTCATCACCCTGCTCATCTCCGAGCTCGCCTGCATCCCCATGGCGGACGCCTCCGTGCCCCTTTTGTACGGCGTCGTCTCCGTCGTCACCATCTTTGTTTTGCATGAGATCGTCACCCTCATCGACCTCAAAGGCAAGCCCTTCAAGGCGCTGCTTTCGGGCAAGCCCTCCGTCGTTATCAACAAAAACGGCATCGACGCCTATGAATTAAAGCGCAACCGCCTCGATGTGAGCGATCTTATAGAGTCTCTGCGCGCAGCGGGGTACTTTTCCCTCGACAGCATCGACTATGCCCTCTATGAGGCGAACGGCACCTTCTCGGCGCTGCCCAAAGAGAATTACGAAGAAAAACAAACTTCCCTCCCCCTCGTCATCCTTTCGGCGGGCAAATTCGACAAGAAGAATTTGCAGTTCTCGGGGATAGACGAAAAATTCTTCCGCGAAGTGCTGCGCGAAAACGGCGTGAGGGAGAAGGACGTGCTCGTACTCACCGCCGACGGCACGGGGAAAATTTATTTGCAAGAGAACGGCAAGAAGTTCCGCACGCTGAAGGTCGCATACCCGGGAGGCAGGACATGGTGAAATCAATTTTGAGCATCCTCCTTGCGGGGCTGCTTTTGTTGGGGGCTGCCCTCTTTGAGGGCGTCTATGTCAAGGAACAGTTTGGCGGGTTCGGGAAGGAAGTGGCGGCGCTCATCTGCAAGGCGGAGGAGGGAAACGCGCAGAAGGCCGATGCGGAAGCCGTGTATGCCTCCTGGGAGGAGCGGCGGGACAAACTGCACATCTGGATCCCGCACAACGACATCATGCGCATCGACGACTATCTTGCGGAGAGCATCCGCGGCTTTGAGGAGGAGGACGATACTCGCGCCCTCGAAATGCTGGAGATCGTGCTGCGCCTCACGGAGACCCTCCCCTCCACCTACCTCGTGTCGCTGCCCAATCTCTTTTAAGCCAAAGAGGACGCCCCCCGAAGGGACGCCCTCTTTGGATATGGAGGAAAGTTATTGGCTCTCTGATGTGTCCTTCCCGCTCTTGTCGAGCAGGCGGTAAATAAGCGCCGCCAGCGCTGCGCCCGCGAGCAGGCCGACGATGAAGATCCAGATCTGAGAGATGGCGGTAAAGTCGCCGCCGATCATCTGCAAAAGCGCGGGACCGAGCGAACGGGCAGGGTTGACGGACGTGCCCGTGAGGCGGATGCCGAGGAGATGCCGAAGAGAAAATCTTTCGGATATGTCATGGTTTTCGCTTGACTTTTCAATCGTTAGCTCCTTATCTGTCCTGCATTTATCCCGCGGGATCTAAGATGAGATGGTAAAGCGTGTGAAGTCGAACTTTCCCCTGCCCTTGAACTTGAAAAAGAGCGGTTTTTTGCCCTCCGTGGCGGCAAGAGGACAAGAGACGTCCGTCCACTCGGCGCTGTTAAGGGCGAGATCGAGCTTTGCGAGCACGCTCCCCTTCTTCTCCCCGTCGAGGACAAGGAGCGTGCCGCGGGCGGTACCGCGCACTCTGACTAAGAGGCGGCGTTCGCTGCCGTCAAAGAGGAAGTACTTGAAGCCGACGACGGTGCCGTCTTCGATGCCGCGGATATACTGATCGGGCCCGCACTCGCGGTCCCCGCCGTCCTGCGTCAGGCAAACCCCGCGGAAGGGAACGCGCATCCCCAATACCTTTTTGCTCATCAAATTGCAGGCGATGTAGGCGGGGTACTCCCCCTTAGCGGGCAGCGGTCCGCCGTTGAGGCCTGAGGAGGTGCACTCCACCTGCTTGATCGTCCCGTCCTTCTCGATCTTGATCTCCTCGGCAACGCCCTGGCGGGAGAACATGGTGTTGTTGGTCATGCGGTGGTCGAAGATATAGAACTTGCCGTTCACTTCGGCGATGCCGCCGTGGTTGTTGCCGATGGGATAGGCCGATGAGAGGAACTTGTTCCCGTTGAGCCCGATATCCGAGGTGGAATGGATGCGCCCGCGGTAGCGGAAATTGCCGTCGGGGCGGTCGCTCGTGCAGTAGACGAGCCCCGACATATTCGAGCAGGGATAGACGAGATAGTAAAGGGAGCCGATCTTGCGGATGGAAGCGCCCTCGAAGAAGCCGTTGCGGAAAAAGGCGAACTTTTTGCGGGGGAGAAGGAGCTTGGGCTCCCCCTTTGCCGTGAGCATATCGCTTTCGAGCTCGCGCACGAAGACGCCGACGCAGCGGTGCCCCGCCGCCCGCGCCGCAAAGCCGTAGCCCGAATAGAGGTAGTATCTGCCGTTGTCGTTGAGGATAGCGGGATCGAACTCGTACCAATCGTCGGGGTGCGTGCCGTAGACGCGGCCCTTTGGCGTCTTGATATCGCCGTAGTACTCGTACTTCCCGGCGGGCGTATCGGAGACTGCCACCGACAATACCGAACTGTCCTTGACGGAGTAATAAAGATAGTACCTGCCGTCGGCGCCCTCGGTGACGTCGGGCGCAAAGAGAGGCTTTTGCCCCTTAGAGCGGGGATCCTGCTCCTTGCGGTAGATGACGCCCTCATAGCGCCAATCGGAGAGATCGGACGTGGGCGCCGACCAGACAACATAGTCGTTGAGGCAGAAATCTACGCCGCCGAACATATCGTGGCTGCCGAAGATATACAGCCTGTCGCCGAAGACGTGCGGCTCGCCGTCGGGGATGTACTCATAGGAAGGAAGATACGGGTTGAATGCGAACTTTTTCATAGGCGTTTTAGGGGGCGCTTTGTAGGCTTTTTCGGCCGTGCGCCCGCCGTCCTTAAATTATTTTCTGAGGCTGTCGAGGCCGTACTCTTGGATGAGCTCTTCAATGGCGGGTGCATACGGATACTGTAAGGGAATAATAGAAACCCGACCAAAAGCGCGTGTTTTGCCCCGATACTGCGTTAATGCCTTTCATTTTTTAATGTGTTCCTCGAAATTGTTGGCTTTTGCCAATATTTGTCATATTATACCACGAAGTTTATGCCAAAGTCTTGCATTTTTGTTGCATTTCGGTTATAATTGTTGCAAAATTGAGGGGGTGGACTTCATGAAAAACATCGACTACGAATACCTTTGTACCGTCATCGGCAACTTGGCGAGCGTGCCCATCCGCGTCTTTCGCGGCAAGGAGCAGAGCTTTTATCACTCCGTCATATCTCTCCCCAAAGACCCCATGACGCCCTATAAAGAGGAGATCCTTGCCATTACCTCGCACATCGGCTACTATGTGACGCCCGATTTCTTTTACTACGGCATCGTCAAGAGCGAGGAGCTCACCATCGTCATCGGCCCTTCCATGCAGATCAAGTGCGACGAGCGGACGCTCAGGGAGCTCGCCTTCCGCTGCGACGTCGAAAAGGAGGATATGAATGACTTCCTTGCGGGCATGAAGGTGCTGCTGCCGCTGCCCCTCGACAGCATATTGCAGATGCTCTGCGCCATGAACTATGTGATGAACGGCGAAAAGCTGGGGCTCGAGGACCTGCGCATCTACGCGGCGGAGCAGGAGGCGCTCAAAGAAAAGACGGAGGAAGTGCGCGCCGAAATGCAGTTCAGCGAGGAGGAGGAAGATCCCTCCCTCCTGCACAACACCCTGGCGACCGAGCAGACCATTCTGAACTTTGTGCGGCGGGGAGACACCGCCGCCCTGAAGGAGTGGATCAAGCAGATCCCCGCCCTGCGCGGCGGCGTGCTCGCCAAGGACGCCCTCCGGCAGTATAAGAATACCTTCATCGTCACGGCGACGCTCGTCTCGCGCTCGGCGATAAGGGGCGGCATGGAGGTGGACGAGGCGCTCTCTTTGAGCGACGGCTATATCCAGACCTGCGAACTTTACTCGAACATCGAGGGCATCACCAACCTCCAATACCGCATGGTCTTTGACTACACCGAGCGCGTCGAGAAGCTGCGCCTCGGCAAGGCGCCCTCCAAATTCGTCCTCGACGTCACCAACTATGTGCGGCGGCATATCTCCGAACCAATCACCACCGAGGAGATCGCGAGCGCGCTCTTTTTGAGCCGCCCCCGCCTCTCCGTCAAATTTCGGGAGGAGACGGGCGAGACGCTCACCGACTTTATCTTGAAGGAAAAGACGGAAGAAGCCAAGAGGCTGCTTCGCTATACCGAAAAGCCCGCCGTCGCCATCTCCAACTTTTTGGGATTTTCCTCGCAGAGCCACTTTTCGCGCGTGTTCAAAAAGTACGCGGGCTGTCTGCCCCACGAGTACCGCAAGCGCTATGACAGGCCATAACTTTTAAGAGCGCTCCGCTTGTGCGGGGCGCTCTTAATAAAATAAGGGGATGGATAGAAATAGTGGATGATCAGAAGGTATATTCCCCCGCCGAAAGGGTTTCCTTTCTGCCGTCGGGAAGGATGAGCTCCGCCGTCGTATTGGCGGGTACGGAGACAGCGTACTTCCAGCCCTTTTCCGTCTTCTGCCAGCCGCAGGAGACGGGCCCGAAGGCACTCAAATATTTGGTCTCGGCATGGGTGAAGGTGCCGCCCGGCTGCGGGGCGATCGTGAACTTGTTTTCGCCTGCCACTTTGATGCCGCACATCTCGGAGAACAGCCACTCGCACAGCGCGCCCTTCGAATAGTGGTCGCGGGAGTCGATGCCTTCCCAGCCCTCCCAGATAGTATTGGCGCCCGCCTTGACCATATACAGCCAGCCAGGCATCTCTTCGCTCTCCAAAAGACGATAGGCGTACTCGATGTTCATCTCGGCGAGCACATAGAGGATGAAGGGCGTGGACAAGAAGCCCGTGTTGAGGCGCCAGCGGTAATTATCGAGCGCCTTTATAAGGCGTTCTTTTGCATACTTTTCCTGCTCCTTATCAAGAAGGCGCAGATAGAGCGGGCGCACGAGCTTTGCCTGGCGGTCGGTATCGAGGGAGAACTTTTTGCCCTTGACGAGCTCGCGGTAGCCGAGGCGCGCCTTTTCGGCATAGTCCTTGTAGCGCTTTTCATCTTCGCTCTTGCCGAGCACGGAGGAAATTTCCGCCATGCGCTCCAAAAGATAGACGATGTACGCCGTCGATTCCTCGGGATGAGGGCTGACGAAGTCGGAAATGGCGAAGGCGTGCACATCGGCGGGCTCCGACCACTCGCCGTACGACTGACCGTAGTTGCAGATATACCTGCGGTACTTGCCCCTGACGCCCGTGGGCAGGGAAGTCATGTAGTGCTTGCCGAGCGTCTTTATTTTGAACTCGGCATAGCGGCGCATCGCCTCGTAGTTATCGGTAAGGATGCGCTTGTCGCCGTACATTTTGTAGAGCGTATAGGGAATGAAGACGCCTGCGTCCGACCAGCCCGCCGAGCCGTCCATGGCGTTCATGTAGGAGTCGACGCCGCCCGGAGGCGTGATCTGGCGGTAGCAGCCGTTCTTCTTTTGGCCGTCGTTCATGTCGCCGATGTACTTGCGCGCCATGGCGTCGTAGTCGAAGAAGTAGCTTGCAGTCTTTACGAAGATCTGCGCATCCCCCGTCCAGCCGTGGCGCTCGCGCGTGGGGCAGTCGGTGGGAACGTCGGCATGGTTGTTCTTCGCCGACCAGCGGGTGTTCTCCACAAACTTGTTGAGAAGGGCGTTGGAACTATCGAAATAGACGATGTCCTCCATGTCCGAATAGACGGCGATGGCGGTGAAGTCCTCCGCTTTCCAAGAGGCGTCGCCCTCCACGAGGACGTATTGGAAGCCGAAGATCGCAAACTTGGTCTTATAGGTGTTGATGCCCTCTTTACAGGTGTACTCGATCTGCTGCAGCGGGCTCTTGCGCTCCTTCCTCACGCATTGGAAATTCTTCTGCGTGAATTCGCCCTTTTCGTCGAACATCTCGCCGAAGCGCAGCTTGAGCTTCTGCCCCGCCCGAGCCTTGACGGAAAATTCGATGTAGCCCGCGATGTTCTGCCCGAAGTCGAGCACCTTCTTGCCCGCGGGCGTCGTGATGACCTTGACGCAGGAGAGGCGCTCGTGCTCGCTGAGGGGCACGTTGTCGGAGGCAGAAGGCACGACCTTGCAGCTTGTGACCTTCACCCTGCCGCCGTAAGTGGGCTTTTTGCGGGCGTCGTACACTTCGCCGTCCTTGTTGTCGGCAAAGGAGATGGGTCCGTCGTTGGACCACGACCAGCTCTCGTCCGAGACGATGCGCGTTGTTTTGCCGCTCTCGTCGAAGATCTCGAGCTGCAATAAGAGTTTGGTCTCGGTGCCGTACTGGTTCAAGAGCCCGAAGGCGCCGCAGCCGCCGCGGTACCAACCGTCGGCAAGCTCACAGGTGAGGGTGTTGGCGCCCTTTTTGAGGAGCTCGGTGACGTCATACGCCTGATATTGGATGCGCGTGCGATAGTCGGTGTGACCGGGGGCGAGGCAAAAATCTCCTGCCTTTTGCCCATTGATCTTTACCTCGTAGATGCCGCAGGCGGTGACATAGAGGCGGGCTTTTTTGACGGCATCGACGGCGAACACCTTCTTGAAACAGTCGACGGGATAGCGCTGCTTCTTATCGACCTTGTAGTTGCCCGTGATCCATTTCGCCTGCCAATCGGAGGGGGCGAGAAGGCCCATCTCGAAGGAAGCTGCTTGGGACCACTCCCCTTCTTTGCCCTCCTCATCCCACAGCTTCACCTTCCAAGTGACGCGCTGACGGGAGGCGAGGGCATACGGGTACTCCGCGTGCATGGAGGAGCTTGCCGCCTTGCCGCTGTCCCATACCGTCTTGCCGTCGCTCTCCGCCCGGATGCGGTAGGAGGTCTGCGTTTTGCCGCCCTCGCAGTTCCAGAAAAGGCGGGGCTTTTGCATATCGATGCCGATGGGATCGAACAAAAATTCTGTTTTAAGTCTTACTGCTTTCATAATTTCTCCTCTTGCTTTTACTATATTATACAGGAAATGAGCGGGCAAGTCTTGCATTCTCGTTTTATATCCGTTATAATTGTTTTATTTTTCAGCACGCATGATCTTGCCGACGAGGGAAGAAGAACGAAAAGCCCCCGGGGGGACCGGGGGCGGCTGTAAAAATGAACGTCGGGGTGAGGGGAACTCACTCCGACGTTTGGCTTTGCATCATTTTTTATTAGATTGGAAAGATACGGTCGTTATTTTTCTTGCTTTTTTGTTCGCCCTAAATTTTCGCGCGCGGTGGCTGTTGGTAAAAATGGACTGTAAATACCAAAGCCATTCATCTCGCGTCTCAACGACCAAAGTTTAAGTCAACTTTATAGTAAATTTCTATGTTTTGCGCCTTACCAGAAACGGTTTTGCCTATAACGATTTTTTCAATCAGCTCAAAACACAGCGCCCGAGTAAGCGTAACATCAGACATATGCCTTTTTACTCTCGCTATAAAGTCATCAACATCATTTTGGACATTGGCTATCATGACCTCTTGTTTATCAATAGCATCAATTTCATCAAGTAATTGCTGCCTCTCGGAAGAATAGCGCTCGATAAGTTTCACACACAGATCTTCCGGCATATTCCCTGCGATTTTTTCTTCAAACGCAGTTTCTATTACCACATTTAGCATCGGTAAGCAACCTTTGCACGCCTTCACGTTCAAACGTCACCGCAGCCACGCTCTTCACATAGCCATAAATCCTTCTTACTCGTTTCTGTTCTTGACGCTCAGAGCCATTTCGCTTGTTATATGCTATATTTGCAAAAAAAACGCAAATTTCACTGTTAGCTTATTGATTTTTTGGATATAATATGGTAGAATAAGCTTGGATATAGCAAATAGGAGGAATTATTGCTATGCTCGTAAATTTTCGATTCAAAAATTGCAGATCGTTTCATCGTGAGAATAATTTAAGCCTGGAAGCCGTAAAAGACAATGAATTACAAGAACTCAACACGTTCCATGTTCAAAACGAAATTCTCCTCAATGACGAAAACGAGTTGCTAAAATCCGTTTTGATTTTTGGCAGCAATGCTTCGGGGAAAACGAACGTCATCAAAGCACTTGCCTACATGAAAAATGTTTTGATCTTGTCGGCTTCTCAGTTTCCCATTGCTGCTTCCAACGAACACTTTGCGTTCATCGAAGAGGCTGCCAATGATGAAAGTCTATATGAAGTTGAGCTCATTCAAAATGAAGCTTACTACAAGTATGGCTTCACGATCTTACACGGCAAGATCACCGGAGAATGGCTCTACCGCAGAAAAAAACGACTCACCCCCATTTTTGTGCGTAGTTCAGAAGAGATCGAAATCAATGGATTACCCAAACAAGCCACGAAGCTCATCAATATTGCTCCACACACTCTGTTCCTGTCTGTCGGAAACAATTTCCACTTAGAGATTGCACCATATCTGTCCGATGTAATGACTTGGTTTAACAATCTCCTTATCGTCTTTGGAAATTCCGCCAACAGTTTGGATATCTACACGCTCAATAACGGTCGCTATAAAGATGCAGCTGTCAAAATATTAAAATTAGCCGATATCGGCATCACTGATTTCCGTGTCATCAAAGACAAAGTTGCAAAAATATCCGACATTAACGACGTCCTCCGTTTTAACTCCCAACTCCAAATCGATCCGACAAACATGGGACAACTAAAAAAGGAAGACAACGACCTCTATAATATCGATATCGAAACATATTTCAATACATTTGACAATGATGGCAATGCTAAAAAGCAGAAGAGCATCCGTCTGTTTAAAAATAGAGGTTTCAATTCAGAAGGAACAGAACGCCTGCTCTTTTATTTAGGGTGGATCCTTGCAGCCCTCGACCAAGGGCGTGTGATTTTCATCGATGAAATCGACGCAAAGCTTCACTTCCTTGTCACGGATTATATCATCAAACTCTTTAACTCGATCGATAACAATCCAAAGAATGCTCAGCTTATCTGTACAGCTCACAACATCATGCTCATGGATGAAGACCTTCGTCGCGATCAAATTTGCTTTACAAGTAAAAACCGATATGGAGAAAGCTCTCTCTCCTCTCTCTCGGATTATAAAAATGTTCGTAAAACCGATTTGTTCAGCAAACGCTATCTTGCAGGTTTTTATACAAAACTTCCCGATATGTCGGCCGACGAGGTGTAAATATGGCAAGGAGACAAAATTATCGCAACGAACGTGATAAATTCTATATCATAACAAACGGAGAAGCTACAGAAGATAATTATTTTCGTCTGCTAAAGGCATACAGAAGCATTTACGATGTTGAAATCGAATTTCAAAATCACGATCCACTCGCCCTGGTCAACTATGCACGAAAGTATACACAAGATGCCAATCAGGTATGGTGCGTGTTCGATGTTGACAACTCGCACAAAGAAAACAAGCTGATACCCGCGCTAACTCAAGCTGAAAAATTCGGGATCAAAATTGCATATTCAAATGTTGCATTTGAGGTATGGCTGATTTCTCATTTCCAAAAATGCGCCAGCCCATTGAACACAAAGGATCACCAAAAAATCCTCAACGAGTATCTTGCGAAAAAGGGATTTAAAGGAAGCTATGAAAAATCTGATAAAGAAATGCTTAAACGACTTTTTATCCCATTTTACACACAGGCAATCAGTAATGCAAAAATAGTTTATCAGACCTATATCAAGGAACATACTGCGCAATATGGTCCCACGTCCCGTTACTGTATATGGGATTGGAACTCCAGCACCACTGTATTCAAATTGGTTGAAGCATTGAATCTTCAAAAGAAATAAATCTTTTCGCGGCCTTATTGTCCCTATGTATGAGCCCGGGCAATACTTTTTGATTCCCTTTGTCAAGCAATCGAAAAGCGCCGCAGCATGACATTTCAAATCGCAAAGCAAAACAGAGCAAGCCGATCGGCTTGCTCTGTATTTAAGCATTTCTTTTGCAATTGTAGTGGGATCACGATTCAATGCTTTCCCAATCTTGCGCAGACTTTTTCCTTCCTTCAGCATTGTGTAGATTTCGATTCGCTCTGATAATGTTAAATGTTTGTATTTCGCCATCGTTTTCCCCTTTGGCGTTACGGGACATTTCCATTATCTCAAATCTCTACATTTTGCTCAACTAACATCCACACTCTAATCTTCCTTCTTCGATGCGGATGTTAACTTTTCAATTAAGGAAAATTTTTACGGGCTGAACACGCGGTAGAATTTGCGCAAAGGGTACACGTTCTCGTCCATGTATTCCGCGCGTTCCTCCGCCGTCATGCCGTCCAGCGTATGTTTGTCAAAGGGCTGTTTGGTTTCCTTATCCCGAAGCTCGAAGTATTCGATGGCAACTCCCGCACCTTTGCCGAGGCTTTTCCCTTCTTCGTCCATTTTGAAATGCCAGCCCTTGTACTCCATCTGCTTATAGTTCAGCCAGCGGTTGTCCGCATACCCATTCTCCATCGAGGCGAGCAGCAGGAAGATGCGGTTTACCCCGTTGTATTGCTTGCCCGTGATCGCCGATACCGGCGCGCTGCCGCCCGACCAGCCCTGTTTCCATAGTCCCGTACCCTTTTCGAGGTTAGAAAGGACAGCGTCCACAAGCAGCTTCCGCTGCGGGGTCAGGCGATCATACGCCGAAGTTTTCAGTTCATCGCTCAAAGTGAGTTTTTACCTCCTCCACCCCGATGGGCTTTTCATCCCACAGATCCCCGTCTAAATCGAGCATTTCGTCCACCGAATACCCTCTCGGGATCACAATTTCAGGTTTTTCTTTGTTGTTCATGTTCTTGCTCCTATATTTTTTCTTTGACCTATTGACTTTTCCCCTCTTTCTGCGTATAATATAGATGGTAGGATATTCCCTACTATTCCTGCAATGGAGGTGAAAATCATGCAAGGCTCTACCGCTTTTATTGACAGCGCCAAAGTTATGGCAAAGGGGCAGGTCACCATTCCCGCCGATGTGCGCAAAGTGCTCGGTGTCGGCGAGGGCGACCGCGTTTCCTTCGTCGTTGACGGAAACAATGTGCGGCTCGTGAATGCCGCCGTGTTTGCCATGCAGATGCTGCAAAAAGAACTTCGCGGCGAAGCGCAAAAAATCGGCATAACTTCCGATGAAGACGCGGACAAACTCATAAAAGAGATCCGGGACGAGGGCTCTTCCGATGAGAGTATTGATTGATACCAACGTCCTCTTTTCGGCTGCACTCAACCCGAACGGCACGACCTTTCAGGCATACGTCAAAGCGGTCACGCCGCCGAATACAGGCATCATCTGCCGGCAGAACATAGAAGAACTGCGCAGGACGTTTAATAGGAAACTCCCGCATAAAATTCAGGCTCTCGAATCCTTCCTCGCCGTGTCCATGCTGATGCTGGAAGTCGTACCCGTTCCCGAAACGGTACACGCGATCGAAGAACAGGTGCGCGACGTAAATGATCGCCCCATTCTCCGTGCTGCGATCCATGCCAAAGCGGACGTCATTCTCACGGGCGACAAAGACCTGCTGGAAGCAGACCTCAAACGTCCTCTTGCCTGTACTCCTGCACAATTTTTGGATATGTGCCCTTATCCCCTCGCGGCTGCCGAACGGCAGCCGCTTATTTGTTGTTCCCGCTGTTTGCTACATCAAGCAATTCGTCCAGCGAATACCCTTTCGGGATCACAATTTCAGGTTTTTCTTTGTTGTTCATCTTCTCCACCTCTCGGTTTTTTATATTGGGCAAGGGTTGCCTTTTTTCGGCTCTTGTGTTATAATGATTTTATGAATGAGCTTGACACCACACAGAAAAAGTTGTTTGATGACCTTCGGCACATCGATGAAAACGGCAACGAATACTGGCTTGCCCGTGAATTGCAAACTGCATTGCAGTACACCAAATGGGAAAACTTCCATAAGGTCATAAAGACCGCGCAGATCGCCTGCAAGATCAGCCAGCAAAGTGTTGCGGATTGTTTTCCTGAGGTCAGGAAGTCAATCATCTCCGGAAAAGGGCGAAAGAGTGAGATCATCGATTACAAACTCACCCGCTATGCCTGCTGTCTCATCGTGATGAACGGGGATCCCCGCAAGGACGTCATCGCTTGGGGACAGACATATTTCGCCGTCAAAACACGGCAGCAAGAGCTCGCCGAACTTTATGAGCGCCTCTCCGAAGATGAAAAACGCCTGTTCATCCGCGGTGACATCAGGCAAAAGAATATGCTGCTTGCCGAAGCCGCAAAAAAGGCGGGCATCATCACCTCCTTGGAATATGCCACCTTCCAGGACGCAGGCTATCGCGGGCTCTATGGCGGCATGACCGCACAGGACATTGCCGAAAACAAGGGGCTGAAAGACGGTGAAGAGATCCTTGATTTTAACCAAGTCAAAGCAAAAGGGACCCGCCCTGAAAGGCGTCTTTTGTGCGCCTTGCGGCTCATCCTCATTGCAATACCACAGTGGGTATTGCTGCTTCGTCTATCGCCCCAATTCATCGCAAAATGCGCTCTTTCAGGGTGCAAGGCAATCGCAAGCGGGTAGATTGCCGCAGATGCAAGGCAAAGCCCGCAGGTAATATAGAGACATATTACCAAGGGCTTTAACGCCGCAGATGTGGTGAGATTTCCCGCTTTCGATCGGATCCTCTTTGCTTTGATTTGGTTATTGGCAGCGAAGAACTCGCCGCTAACCTCTTCCGCATCACTCAAACCGAAGCCAAGATGCGCCGCGAAGGAACGGACACCCCGCAGAAAGCAAATGCCGCGCACTATCAGGTCGGTAAAGCCGTCCGAGAAACGATCAAAGGCCTCGGCGGCACCATGCCGGAAGATCTTCCCACTCCCGAAAAAAGCATCAAAGAGCTGGAAGCCGAAACCCGCAAACAACTCAAATCCAAAAAAGACTGACCCTCCTGCGGCTGCCTTTCGGCAGCCGCTTGTTTTATTTGCTGTTCCCACACTTTACCGCAAATTACTTCGGTGAAATACCGCAAATCACTCCAACAAAATGCCGCAAATCTCTTCGCCAAAATGCCACAAATCTCTTCGCCAAAATGCCACAAATCTGTTAAATGAAATAGCACAAATCTATTAAATGAAATGCCGCAAATTTGTAAAACAGAGCGCCGCATATTCTCCGCATGATCGCTCAGAATGTTTCGAGCCCTCCCTTTCATTTTCGACAAACTTTCCTCTTGACAAAATCATTTGTTTGCGCTATAATATTTACATAATCGTGATTATGCTAAACTAAATTCTGTTGAGGTAGACCATGTTTATCGGAAGAACGCAGGAACTGCAATTTTTGAATGAGCATTATCATTCTACAAAAGCTGAATTTATCGTCCTGTATGGCAGGCGCCGCGTCGGAAAGACCGAGCTCTTGACCGAGTTTTGCAAAGACAAACCAAATCTTTTTTATGCCTGTACGGAAACGACGGATAAGCAGCAATTTGCAAAGTTTTCCGAATGTGTCCTCTCCTTTGGCAATTCCCGTTCTTTCATCAAGGCTTTTGCCGATTGGGAGGATGTCTTTTCCCGCCTTCCCGA
>CALVTT010000013.1 GCA_944363045.1 uncultured Clostridia bacterium
GCCGCCGCCCTTGCCCTTTTGCCAGAGCAGACGCAGGAAGAAATTTTCCGTTACTATTTCCTGCGCCAGCCGCAGCGAGTGATCGGCGTACATATCGGACGGACACGCAGCACAGCGGGGCGGCATATCCAGCTTGCCTTGAAGCGGCTCCGGCGGCTTATGGAGGGAAAACGCTATGAGTAAACTTCCCCCCTATGAAACAATCGTCAAGGCGCATGAAGGCGATCCGGACGCAATCGATACCGTTCTTTCCCACTACGCCGGATATATCCGCTACTGTTCCAGAGTACACGGGCAAGTCAATGCCGAGGTTGAGGAATATATAAAGCAACAGCTAATTATCGCACTGTTCAAGTTTCGCTTTGACCGATAAGCCCTAAAACAGAATATCAGCCGCCCACCGGTGGCCAGCGAAAAATATTTTTTCACGGCAGGCAAAAAACCTGTTTAAGTCTCTCCCGAATGCGTTATATTATAAGCGAAAAGAGAAAGGGCACCGGCAAAGATACCGATACCCTCCAATAAAAGGAGATGACTATTATGAAAAATGAACTTACTAAACGCGACAACTACGACTTCTTCGATGCGGCTATGAACGACCTCTTCCCCGGCTTCTACGGCTATAACGCTAGGAACGTTCAGCGGTACATGAGGACGGATATCAAGGAGAGCGACGAGGGCTACACCATGGAAGTGGAGGTCCCCGGCGTTGACAAGAGCGATATCCGCATCGACCTCAAGGAAGGCTACCTCACCATTTCCGTCAACAAGAGCGAAAATGAGGAGAGCGGCAAGAAGGAGAACTACATCCACCGCGAGAGGAGCTTCTCCTGCAGCCGCAGCTACTACGTTGGCGACATCAGCAAGGACGAGATCAAGGCCAAGTACGACAACGGTATGCTCAACGTCTTCATCCCCAAGGAGGATAAGAAGAAGGCGGACGACAGCCACATCACCATCGACTGACATTTACGGGAAAGGGCGCTTCGGCGCCCTTTTCCTTTGTGCCCGCAAGGGCATCCCCTTCGCAACGGCAAAAACCTCTCCCGCAAGGGCATCCCCTTCGTAGCGGCAAAAACCTCTCCCGCAAGGGGAGAGGCGCGTTCAAAACTTAAGACCGGCAGCAGAAAAAGCGCCCCCAAAGGGCGCTTTGCCTTTTTTTCGGACGTTACGCGCGCGTCAGGCGATGGCGGCAAGGCGCTTTGCGAGCTTTGCCTTCTTGTTGGCCGCGTTGTTCTTGTGCAGAAGACCCTTGGAGCAGGCGGAGTCGATGGCAGAGACGGTCTCGGGATAGAGCTTGTTTGCGGTCTCCTTGTCGCCAGCCTCAACGGCAGCCATGAACTTCTTGATCTGTGTCTTGAGGGCGGACTTGATCATCTTGTTCTGCGCCGCCTTCTTCTCGGTCACGAGCACGCGCTTCTTTGCAGATTTGATATTGGGCACGGTAAATCTCCTTTCGTTCGTTTTCAATCCCCGCTATTTTAGCATAAAATGCAATGGTTGTAAACTGTTTTTGCGGGAATTCGCACATTTTTTCGCGGATTTTTGCGCGGGAGGGAAACATGAAAGACTTGCCCCGGGTGGGGATCATGGACAGCGGCGCGGGCGGCCTCGGCGTCCTTTCGGAGTGCCTGAAGCTCGCCGGCGGCGTGCGCTACTATTACTTCGCCGACGGTGAGAATGCTCCCTACGGGAGCAAGTCGGAGGGGGAGATCGCCTCCTTTGTACGGGCGGGCCTGCAAATGTTCGTGCGCCTCGGGGCGGATGCCGCCGTTCTCGCCTGCAACACGGCGACGGCCGCCTGCGTGGAGGAGATGCGCCAAAACTTCGCTTTTCCCGTGGTGGGTACCGAGCCCGCCGTGCACCCTGCCGCCGCCGCGGGCTGCAAAAACGTGCTCGTCCTCGTCACGCCGCGCACGGCAAAGACCGCCCGCTTCCGCGCCCTCCTCGCCCGCGAGAGGGGGTGCGTTTTCACCGTCTTTGCGCCGCCCTTGCTCGCCTCCGCCATGGAAGAGTTTGCCGCGGAGGGGACGCTCCCGACCCTTTCGGACCACCTGCCGAAAGGGGAGTTCGACGGCGTCGTCCTGGGCTGCACGCACTATACGCTGGCGAAAGGGGAGATCGCCCGCTTTTACGGCGCCCCCGTCTTCGATGGCAACTATGGCACGGCGCAAAGGCTGTTCTCCCTTATGGGCAGGGACGGATGTCCACCGATTGGGAAATTTAGCCACCAAAAGGGCGCGCTGACCACAAACAAACGTTCTGCATCAAATTGTGACATACAAACAAAAAATGAGGTAATTTTTCTAAATTCGTCAAAAAAGCGCAGTAAATTGTATACTGAACAAATGTTTTTCTTGCGTTTGATGCCGAAAAACGTCAGAATTTCACAAATGGACGAAAACTTTTTTTGACTTTTTCCCGAAAAAGTGGTCACAGGTGGTTGACATGGAAAACCCCTTATGATATAATAATCTCAGGCTTCAAAAAGGAGAGGACGGATGGCTGCTTTCACCGGAACGGTCCATCACTCGATGGACGCGAAAAACAGAATACGCATCCCGGCGAAATTCCGCACCGGCCTCGGCAAGGAGTACAGCTTCATCATCGGTTCGCAGGGCTGCATCGCGGTCTATCCTCAGGAAGTGATGGACGAGCGCGTCGCAAAGCTCAACGAGATCCACTCGGGCGATCCCAAGCTGCTTGCCGCCAAGCGCAAGATCCTTGCCTCCATCGAACAGCTGCAGGAAGACGAGCAGGGCAGGACGCTGCTCCCCGCCTCCTTCCGCCAGGCGGCTAAGATCCAGAAGGAAGTCGTCACCATCGGTATGGGCAACTATATCGAGATCTGGGCCAAGGAAGTTTACGACAAGGCAAACGAGGAGCTCTCGATGGACGAGGCGCTCGCTCTCGTAGATTTCTAAGCGATGCTTCCCTTCTATCACAGGCCCGTGATGCTCGACGAAGTCATCGCGGGGCTCGACATCAAGCCCCACGGCGTCTACTTCGACGGTACGGTGGGCGGCGGAGGGCACTCCTTTGCCATCCTCGAACGCGACCCGACGGTGCGCCTCATCGGCACCGACCGCGACGCGGAAGCCATCGAAGCGGCGGAAGAACGGCTGAAGCCGTTTGCAGGCAGATTTCAACTTTACAAATCAGACTACCGAAGATATTCGGAAATTCTCAGACGAGCGGGTGCGGATAAGCTCGACGGCGTGCTATTGGACCTCGGAATTTCCTCTCATCAGATCGATGACGAAGAGAGAGGGTTTTCGTACCGGAAGGCGTCCGCACCGCTCGATATGAGAATGGACAGGGAGTCGGGCTTTACGGCGGAGGACGTCGTGAACGATTACGCGGAGGAAAAGCTCTTCCGCATCCTCCGCGACTTTGGGGAGGAGCGCTTCGCGGGCGCCATCGCAAGGAACATCGTCCGTGCGCGGGAACGCGACCGCATCACGACGTGCGGCGAACTTGCCGACATCGTGGAAGAGAGCATCCCTGCAAAGTTTCGTTCCCCCGCCTGCGCGCGGCAGACCTTTCAGGCCATCCGCATCGAGGTGAACGGAGAGCTGACGGGGCTCAGGGAGTGCATCAAGGGGCTCGTCAGGCATCTGAAGACGGGCGGCAGGATATGTATCCTCACCTTCCATTCCCTCGAAGACAGGATCGTGAAGGAGACCTTCCGCGAACTGCTCTCGCCCTGCACCTGTCCCAAAGAACTTCCCGTCTGCGTGTGCGGCAAGAAGAAAGAGGTGGAGCTCGTCAA
Organism: uncultured Clostridia bacterium; assembly: GCA_944363045.1. Classification (GTDB taxonomy): domain Bacteria; phylum Bacillota; class Clostridia; order Christensenellales; family Borkfalkiaceae; genus Gallimonas. Next base: position 3,773 of record CALVTT010000013.1, read on the forward strand.
TAAAAAGCCCATTACCGCCTGCGCAGAGGAACTTGCAGAAAATTCGCGGAGCAAGTGTGCAAAGCTCCGCATCGCCCAAAAGATAGAGGCCGAATAGCGGCCCGATCGTGGCATGATATGCCATACCAAAGAATAAGTTATAGGGAGCAACAAAAGGTGGCAACTATCCCCGTATTGGACAGAGAGATCGCAAGGCTGAGTGAGGAACAGAGGGAGTACCGTAAGCAAGAGAATGAGGCGGCACAGCTGCACGGCAAGTCGATCTCTGAAAATTATAGAAAACTCGTTGAACCGCAGCAGAACGAACCCTGGGCGGAACCCTATGCCTACAACACGCAGGCGTATAATCCCGCGCAGGCAGATCCTTCGCTCAGGACGTACGATATGTCTGCGCCCGCCTATGCGCCCGAGGTGCCTTCGCAGAATTATGCGCCCGCACCCGCTTACCGCGAGCAGCGCGCACCGCAGCAAAATTACTATCAGCCCGTCTACCGTTCGGACTATCGCGAGCCCGAATATCACGCCCCCGTCGTTCCTTCTTCGACGCCCGGCGCTCCCAGCGCGGCACAGCGCCTCAACGACTATGTGCCCATCCGCGCGGGGATGCAGTCGCTCACCCGCATGGGGGATATGCCTTCTTACGCGCCCGCAGCGAACGCGTCTTCCGCGCCCGCCGCAGAGAAGAAGCAGCTCTTCGAAGGGCTGACCTATCAGAACGGCGAACTCATCGATAATACCGTGGTGGCTCCCACCTACGACTCCTCCTATGTACCCGCTGCGCCTGTCTATGCCCCCGCAGAGGCAGGCGTGTATGCGGGGACTCCCGCCGCTGCTCCCGCCTATGAAGAAGAGGACGAGGACGACGCGCTGCCCACCCGCATGACGCTGGACGCGGCGACGCACGCCCCTCAGCGCATCGAGACGGCAGAAAAGAGCGAAAATCACGTCGTCGGTTTCTTCCGTGCGCTCTCTACGCAGGCCAAGGTGGCGCTCGCCTGCGTGGCGGTCGTCGTCGTTGCCATGATCTCGCTCATCTGCGTCAACACGGCGCTCCTCAATTCCGCCGAGGCTGCCGTCCTCTCCCGTCAGGAGCAGGTGGCGGTGCTTGCCGAGCGCGCCGAGGAGGTGCAGAGCGAGATCGACCGCTACAACAGCGAAGAATACATCGATGCCTGGGCACAGGAGCAGGGGATGACCCGCGCCGACTGACGCCCGAAGGAGAACGAATTTGCGGAAAGCGAACGTTTCGCTCACCGTCTTACGAAAGAGGTTATTTGCCGTCTCGGCGGCGATAGCCTTTCTTTTTTGTCTTTTTTTGGGCAGATTTTTCTACGTCCAGCTCATTTGGGAAAGAGATCTCATCGCCCGCGCCGTGGGGCAGTGGACGAGGGAGCTGCCCGTGGTGCCCGAGCGCGGCAATATTTATGATGTGAACGGCGAGCTCCTCGCGGGCAATGCGACGGCATACACGCTCTATGCCCGCGCCAACGCCGTCGGGGATGCGGAAAAGACGGCCTCCGTGCTCGCGGGGCTCCTGCCCCTCTCCTATGAGGCGCTGCTTTCAAAACTTTCCGACCGCTCCCGTTCGGAGATCGTCCTCCTCCGCCGCACGCAAAAGGAGGTGGCCGCCGCCGTGGAGGGGACAGGTCTTACAGGCGTCTACTACGCGCGGGACAACCGCCGTGTCTATCCCTTCGGCGCCCTCGCCTGCCAGGTGCTCGGCTTTTCCTCTTCGGACGGCGCGGGCGTCACGGGCATCGAGCGCAGGTACGACGAATACCTTGCGGGCACGAAGGGGGAGATCTTGTACGAGACAGACCTTATCGGCGCCGAGATCGGGGGCACGGGTGCTTCCTACATCCCCGCCGAGGACGGGCTCGACGTGACGCTCACCCTCGATGTGCGCATCCAATCGCTTGCCGAGGAGGTGATGGCGCGCGCCCTCGCGGAGCACGGGGCGAAGGCCGTCCGCTGCGTGGTGCTCGATCCTTCCGACTTCTCCGTGCTCGCCCTCGTCAACCTGCCCTCGTACGACCTCAACGACATCCCGCGCGGGGATCTTGCTTCCCTCAACGCCCTCTCCCGCAACGCCGTCGTCAGCGACGTCTACGAACCGGGCTCCACCTTCAAGATCGTCACGGCGGCAGCCGACATCGAGGAGCACCTCAAAGGGGGCAGGGCGCTCTCGCCCGAGTACGTCTTTTCGAGCAGCCGCACCCGCCATGTGGAGGGCTCCGTCATCCGCTGCTGGAGCGATCACAAGAACGGAAAACACGCCAATTTGACGCTTTCGGGCGCGCTCAACAACAGCTGCAACCCCTGTTTTGTGGATATCGTGCTCACGCTGGGCAAAGAGACCTTCTACGATTACCTCGAAAAATTCCGCTTCGGCTCCGCTACGGGCATCGACTTTTCGGGGGAGGCCATCGGCATGCTGCTGCCCGAGAGTACCTTGAAAAACAGCGACCTTGCCCGCATCGGCTTCGGGCAGAGCATCGCGGTGACGCCTTTGCAGCTCGCTTCGGCGGCGGCTGCCGCCGTCAACGGGGGGTATTATTACGCGCCCCGCCTCGTCAAGGCCGTCTCCTCGCCGAACGGCGCCGTGTATGCGGAGTTCGCGCCCCGCCTTTTAGGGCGCACGGTGAGCGAGGAGACGTCACGCATCCTCTCCTCCATGCTCGAAGGGGTGGTAAAAGAGGGCAGCGGCAGGCAGGCGTATGTGGAGGGCCTGCGCGTCGCCGGCAAGACGGGCACGGCGCAGAAGTACGAGAACGGGCATATCGCCGCGGGCAAGTACGTCTCCTCCTTCGTGGGGTACTTCCCCGCCGACGAGCCGCACTTTCTTGCTCTCGTCATCGTCGATGAACCCGAGGGCTCCTACTACGGCAGCACGGTGGCGGCGCCCTGCGCGGGGGAAATTTTCCGCGGCATCGCGGAGTTGATAAATTATGGGGAGGGAAACAGTTGAGGCTTTCCGTGCTTTCGGAGGAACTCTCACAAAAGAAGCTGATCGGGGATACAGAGGTCATTTCGCTGTGCGCGGACAGCCGCGTCGTGGGCGAAGGGGACCTCTTTTTCTGCCTTGAAGGGGCGCGGGCGGACGGGCATCTCTTTGCCAAAGAGGCGCTGAGAAAGGGGGCGGCGGCCTTTGTTTGCGAGCACGAACTGCCCCTGCCCGCGCCGCAGATGGTGGTGCCCGACGCGCGGGAGGCGATGGCGCGCATCGCTGCTGCCTTCTACGGTCACCCCGAACGGCGGCTCAAACTCGTCGGCATCACGGGTACCAACGGCAAGACGACGACGGCGCACCTCCTCTTTCATATCTTGGAGGCGGCGGGAAAGCGGACGGGGCTCATCGGCACGTTGGGGGCGCGCTTTCGGGAGATCGTCATCGCGCCCGAACTGACGACGCCCGATCCCTTTCACCTCTTTCCGCTCCTCAAAGACATGGCGGATGCGGGCGCCGAGTACGTCGTCATGGAGGTCTCCGCGCACGCCCTCGCCCTCAAAAAGGAGTGCCCGCTCCGCTACGACGCCGCCGTCTTTACCAACCTCACGCGCGACCACCTCGATTTCTTCCGTTCGATGGAAAAATACGGCGCCGCCAAGGCGCTGCTCTTTCAAAAGGAGCGCTGCCGTTTTGCCGTCCTCAACGCCGACGACAAGTTCACGGCAGTCCTGCAAAGGAGCGGCGTGCCCTCTGTGACCTACGGCCTCGACGGCCCCGCCGACTGTTTTGCCGTCATAGAGGAGAAAAAGCTGCGCTCCTCGCGCGTCGTTTTCAATCTTTCGGACGATCTCGTGGAGGCAAGGCTGCGCCTTGTGGGGCGGCACAATGTGTATAACGCGCTCGCCGCCGCAGCCGCCGCCAAGGGGCTGGGTGTGGACAGCGAAGCGATCTCCCGTGGCATCGAGGCGACGCGGGAGGTGGACGGCCGCCTTGAATGGGTGGCTTCCTATCACGGGGCGGACATCTTCGTCGACTTTGCGCACACGCCCGACGGCCTTGAAAAGTCCGTCTCCGCTTTAAGGGAGGAGTGCAGGGGCAGGCTCGTCCTTCTCTTTGGCTGCGGAGGCAACCGCGACGAGGGAAAACGCGCCGTGATGGGGGAGGTGGCGGCAAGCCTTGCCGATTTCTGCGTCCTCACCTCCGACAACCCGCGCTATGAGGATCCCGTCTCCATCATCGCCGAGATCGAGAAGGGGTACCGCGCCGTCTCCTCCTCTTACGTCGCCGTCGAGGAGCGGGAAAAGGCCATCGAGTACGCCCTCACGCACTTGAAGGAGGGGGATATCCTGCTCGTCGCGGGCAAGGGCGGCGAGACGACGCAGGAGATCATGGGAATAAAATACCGCTATAACGACAAAGCTGTCATCAAGGCGGCTTTGGAAAAATTGTGATGCACGAACTCGTTCTCTGTCTTTTAACGGGCTTTGCGCTCTCGCTGGCGCTGTGCGCGGCGGAGATCCCCCTTCTGAGAAGGGCGGGCGCGGGGCAGAATATCCTCTCCTATGTCAGGGAGCATCAAAAGAAGGGGGGCACGCCCACCATGGGCGGGCTGGGCTTTACGCTCGCCGCCGCGGGGGCTGCCCTTCTCCTCTTTGAGGGAGACAAGCGCCTCTTTCCCGCCCTCGCCGTGGGGGGAGGGTATCTTCTCGTCGGGCTCTTAGACGACCTCCTCAAAAAGCGGCACAAGGAAAACCTCGGCCTTCGCCCCTATCAGAAGGTATGCTTTCAGCTCGCCGTCGCCCTCATCGCGAGCCTCTACTGCCTCAGGGCGGGCCTCACCGAGGTCTATATCCCCTTCACGAAGGAGACGTTCGACCTTTCTTGGGGCATCGTGCCCTTCGGCGTGCTCGTCTTTGTGGCGACGGTCAACGGCGTCAACTTAACGGACGGATTGGACGGGCTGGCGGGCTCCGTCTCGGCGGTCTTTTTCCTCTTTCTGGGCGCGCTCCTTTTTTTGCAGGGGCAGGGCGGCGGGCTCGAGGTGCTCTCCTTCTGCCTTGCGGGGGCGCTCGCTGCCTATCTCGTCTTCAACGTCGACCGCGCCAGCGTCTTCATGGGGGATACGGGCTCGCTCGCCCTCGGCGGCTTTGCGGCTGCCGTCACCCTCTTTTCGGGCAACGCCCTCGTCTTGCCCGTTTTGGGAGCAATGTTCGTGCTTTCCGTTCTATCCGTCATCGTGCAGGTCATATCCTATAAAACGAGGAAAAAGCGCATCTTTCTGATGGCGCCCATCCATCATCATTTTCAGGAGAAGGGTGCGTCGGAGGGCAAGATCGCCTACTGCTACGCCGCCGTCACGGCGGTTTTAGGCCTCTTGCTGCTCCTGCCCTATCTATAAGGAGGACTTATGCTCTTTTCAAGGCAGGTTTTTTTGGTGGCGGGGCTCTCCCGCTCGGGCGTTTCGGCGGCGGAATATCTCCTCTCCCGCGGGGCAGCCGTCTGTCTTTATGACGACGCGGAGGAGCGGGGCGTCCGGGAGGCTATGGAGGCGCTCGAAAAAAAGGGCTGCCGCATCGTACATAAAGAGGAACTTTCCGAACGGGCCGAGGAGTGCGATATCCTCGTCTTGAGCCCCGGCATCCCCATCGACCATCCGCTCGCCCGCCTCTTTCGGGGGCGCAGAAAGCGGGTGACGGGGGAGATGGAGCTGGGCGCGCTCGCCCTGCGCTGTCCCGCGGTGGCAGTCACGGGCACCAACGGCAAGACGACGACGGTCACCATGCTCGAGCGCATCTTCAAGGCGGCGGGGAAGGAGAGCCTTGCCTGCGGCAACATCGGCCTGCCCCTCACCGCCGCCGCGCAAAGCCTCGGGGAGGACGCGATCGCCGCCGTCGAAGTCTCCTCCTTCCAGCTCGAGACGCTCTCCTCCCTGCGCCCGCACGCTGCCGTCGTCTTAAACATCGCCGAAGATCACCTCGACCGCCACTACAACATGGAAAATTACATCTATTTGAAGCGCAAGCTGCTCAAAAACTGCACGGAGAGCGAGTACGCCGTCCTCAACTATGACGACCCCGCTGTGCGTTCCTTTGCCGAGCACACCAAGGCGCACGTCGTGTGGTTTTCCCTCAAAGAGCGCGTGAAGGGGGCGTACCTTGAAGACAACGCCCTCTGTTTCGAGGGCGAAAAGGTGCTTTTAACGGACGATCTCTCGGTGAGCGGGGAGCACAACCTCTATAACGCCCTGGCGGCGCTTGCCGCCGCCAAGCTGATGGGTGCGGAGAGCGGGGCGGTCTCTAAGGCGCTCTCCTCCTTCAAGGGCGTCTCCCACCGCCTCGAACGGGTGCTGGAGGCGGGCGGCATCATCTACATCGACGATTCCAAGGCGACCAACGTCGACTCCTGCTTAAAAGCCATCGGCGGCCTTGACAGGGAGACGGTGCTCATTCTGGGCGGCAAGGACAAGGGGGAGCGCTACGAGCCCCTCTTTGCCGCCCTCAAGCGCTCGCGCGTGGTGCACGCGGTGCTGTGCGGCGAGAACGCCTTCCGCCTGATGAACGCCGCCATGGAGGAGGGCTATACCGCCGTCACCCTCTGCCGCCCCTTCGAGGTCGCCGTGCGCGTCGCCTGCCTCACGGCGCGGGCGGGGCAGAGCGTGCTCCTCTCGCCCGCCGCCGCCAGCTTCGATGCCTTCCGCGGCTTTGAGGAGCGCGGGGAGAAGTTCGCCGCCCTCGTCAAACAGATCGCCTGCGAATTGCCCGCGGTGGGGGAGAGCGCCGCGGCGGGGCGTTCTGACGTGCCGGCAGGCGGGGGAGCGGAAGGGCTTGAATGAAAAAGCCAAACGCGGGCGGCCGCTGCGCTTGCCCGCGCGCCCGTCCCTCCGTCCCTCCCTCCGTTCGCGCGACAGGGGGGAGAGGGGAGACGTGCTCTTTCTGGCGGGCGTCGTCTCCCTGGCGGCGCTCGGCGTGCTCTTTGTCTACTCTGCGAGCAGCTATATAGCCAAAGTACAGTATGGCGATGAGTTCTACTTCCTCAAAAAGCAGCTCTTGGGCTTTTTTCTGGGGCTTATCGCCCTCTTTCTGCTCTCCCGCCTCGATCCCGCGCGTCTAAGGCGGGCGGGCATCCCCGCGCTCGTCCTCGCCCTTTTGCTGCTGGCGGCAGTCTTTATCCCCGGCCTCGGCAAGACAAGCTACGGCGCCACCCGCTGGCTGGGGCTGGGACCCGTCACGCTCCAGCCCTCCGAGCTCGCCAAATTTGCCTTCGTGCTCTTTGCGGCGGGGCACTTTGCGGCAGATCCCTCTCGTCCGCGCACGCTTTTGGGGATACTGCCCGTGCTGGGGGCGGGCGTTTCCCTCTCGGCGCTCATCCTCTTGGAGCCCAACCTCTCTGTCACCATGGTGATGGGGGCGCTGATGCTGGGGATGCTCTTCCTTGCCGGCACGCCCATCAAGATGCTCGCGCTCTTTCTCCTGCCCGTCCTTCTCGCCGTGCCCGCGCTCATTGCGGCAGAGCCCTACCGCCTCCGCCGCCTCATGGCATTCCTCGACCCCTGGTCGTCGCCGCAGGACGAGGGCTATCAGCTCATCCAATCGCTCTATGCGCTCGCAAACGGCAACCTCTTCGGCGTGGGGCTCTTTTGCTCGCGGCAGAAGTACCGCTTTCTGCCCTTTGCCGAGAGCGACTTCATCCTCTCCGTCATTGCCGAGGAGACGGGCTTTTTCGGCGTCTTGTGCCTCTTTCTCCTCATCGGCTTCATTGTCTTCCGCGGCTTCCGCATCGCCTCCCGGGCGCGCACCTTCTTTGAGTACCTCCTCGTCACGGGCATCATGTTCGCCTTTGCCGTACAGGCGGCGCTCAACGCGCTCGTCGTCAGCGGCTGCGTGCCGCCCACGGGCCTGCCCCTTCCCCTCGTGAGCGCGGGCAATACCTCCCTCCTTGTCACTCTGGCGGGCATGGGGGTGGTCTTTTCCGTGTCACGGCGGCGCGGCCCGTCATAAGATGATGGTATGGAACGCGGGGCGTCTCCTTTGGGGACGTCCGTCGTTTCCTTATTTGTCACGGGGAGAAAACTATGGACAAATTACTCATTACGGGGGGCAGGAAGCTGTACGGCAGCGTGGATATTTCTGCTGCCAAAAATGCCGTCCTGCCGCTGTTTGCCGCCTCCGTGCTCACGGAGGAGCCCGTCACCATCCGCGGCGTGCCCCGCATCTCCGACGCCCTTTGCATGGCGCAGATCCTGCGCGAGCTGGGCGCCGAAGTGACCTTTACGGGCGGGGACGTCACCATCGACAGCGCTTCCTCCTGCTCGCACGAGATCCCGCCCTCCCTCACGCGGGAATTGCGCTCCTCCGTCTTCATGCTCGGCTCGCTCTTAACGCGCTTCCGCCGCGCCCTCATCGCCTATCCCGGCGGCTGCGACATAGGCCTTCGCCCCATCGATATGCACCTTTCGGCGCTTGCCCGCCTTGGCGTTGCCATCGACGAGCGCGACGGATACATCTTCTGCCGCTGCGAAAAACTGACGGGCGCGGAGATCCTCCTCGACTTTCCCAGCGTAGGAGCGACGGAGAACGTGCTGCTCGCCGCGGTCAAGGCGGAGGGGAGGACGGTGCTGCGCGGGGCGGCGCGCGAGCCGGAGATCGTCGATCTTGAAAACTTCCTCAACGCGATGGGGGCGAAAGTCACGGGCGCGGGCACCGACGTCATCGAGATCGAGGGAGTCAAAAAGCTGCACGGGGTCGCCTATATCCCCATGAAGGACCGCATCGAGGCGGGAACCTATCTCATCATGGCGGCCGTCTGCGGGGGAGAAGTGGAGACGAGGGGCGTTTCAGCCGAGAATATCGGCCTCCTTTTACATAAATTACGCGAAAACGGTTGCAAGATCGGGGCAAAAAATGATAAAATAAGAGTGGAAAGTACGGGAAAACTCAAATGCAGCCGCCTCATCGAGACGATGCCCTTCCCCGGCTTTCCCACCGATCTGCAGGCGCAGGCTGCCGCCCTCAACAGCGGCGCGGAGGGGTGTTCGCTCATCGTCGAGAACCTCTTTGAAACGCGCTTCAAGTATGTGCCCGAACTCATCAAGATGGGGGCGGACATCCAAGTCAAGGGGAGGACGGCGTTTATCCGCGGCGTGCCCCGCCTGCACGGGGCGTCCCTGCTTGCGGGCGATCTCAGAGGCGCCGCCGCCCTTGTCGTCGCCGCGCTCGGCGCGGAGGGGGAGAGCGAAGTTTTGGACCTTTCCCACCTCGACCGCGGCTATGAAGATCTGCCGTATAAACTCAAACAGCTGGGGGCAAAGATCGCTCGCGTGCGCGTTTAGGCGTGCGGCGTTCGTTCGGCGCCCCGGGCAAGGAGATGCGAATGAAGAAAAAGGTACTCATCCTCACGGGCGTCGCCGTGGCGCTTCTCATCGCGGTCATCGCGGCGGCGCTCAACGCCGTCTTCACCGTGGCGCGCGTCGACGTATATTTTTCCGTCTGTTCTTCGCAGGGCGAGGAGGAGGCGGTGCTGCTGCAGGGCGAGCTTGACGACGCTTTCGTCGGCAGGAGCACGACCTTTTTGAAACTCGAGGATGTGCAGGCGGCGGTGGAGGAGCAATACCCCGCCTTCCGCGTGACGGCGGCCGAAAAGCAATTCCCCCGCACGGTGGCGATAACGGTGGAGGAAAGGCGGGAAGCCTATGCCTTCCGTCGCGAGAACGGCTTCTTTGCCATTCTCGACGAGGAGGGCGTGTACCTTTACGACAGCGAACAAAACGTCAACCGCCGCGGCGGGGAAAACATCCTCCTCGAAGGCTTTGTCCTTACCGCCCAAGATGCGGGCGAGCGGGTCACGGGCGAGGAGGCGGACGCCCTTCTTGCCATGTGCGGCGTCTTTTTTGAGCGGCTCGGCGATGCGCGCGCCAATCTCGTCTCGGTGACGCTCTCCTCCGAATACGAGATGGGCAGCTATTTCCTTTTGCAGATGCGGGAGGGGGTGATAGTGCAGATCTTTACTCCCGAAAACGCGACGGAGGAGAAGGCGGCGGCCGTGCTCGAGAAGTATCTCTCCCTCACGGAAGCGCAGAAGACGTACGGCTTTTTCGACGTCATCGACAACATCGACGGGGGCTTTACGGTGAGCAATCACCGCACATCTTTGTAAAACCGAGCCCGTTCTCTGTTTTTTGCCAAAAAGCGCTTCCTCCCGAAGCGCTTTTTTTAGTGGTCGGAAGGAAATCTCACCACAATCTCTTGACAATAGTGGCTGCCTTTGCTATAATTTATGACAGAATACTGCAGAGGAAGGCGCAATGGCGGGCAAGAGCATTGCTGTGTTGGATATCCGTTCTTCGGAGGTCGCCGTATTTGTCGGCGAGAGGGGCGTGAACAACACATTCGTCTTTAAGGCGAGCAAAACGGAATCATACGGCGGCTATCAGGACGGGGAGTTTTATGACGTTTCCGACCTCTCGGGAGCCGTGCTCCGCGCGCTCGACGCCGTCCAGCAGGTCTGCGGGGAGAAGATACGCACGCTCTTTGTGGGCGTGCCCGGGGAGTTCACCAAGGTGGAGCCCCGCGAGCAGGACCTCGGCTTCCCCAAAAAAGTCAAGATCGGCGGCAAGGAGCTCGATCAGCTCTACGCGATGGGCAGGAAACAGCTCAAGGGCTGGCGCTTCATCCGCGTGACGAGCATGATCTACGTCACGGCGGACAACCGCCGCGTCGCCGACCCCGTGGGGCTGTATTCGACGGGGCTTTCGGGCGTTTTGTCCTACTTCTATTGCAGCGAGTATTTTGCGGGCACGCTCGAACAGATCTTTTCCCGCCGTCATCTGACGCTCAAATTCCTGCCCACGCAGTTTGCGATGGCTGCCTATCTCATCCCGCCCGAAACGCGCGATGAATATGCGCTCTTTCTCGATATCGGCTATCTTTCCTCTTCCTTTTTGGTGCTGCTCGGCAACGGCGTTCTCGCCCAACGCACCTTCTGGGCGGGAGAGGGGCAGATCGCCGTCCGCCTCATGAAGCGGTTTTCCCTTCCCTACGAAGTTGCGACGGCGCTTCTGTCTAAGGCAAATCTCTATTTGAAGCGCGACGCCAAGAACAGAGAAGTCGTCTACGGCGGCAGAAGTTACGAGATCCCCACCAAGGAATTCATCGAGGAGGTCAAGGCGGGGCTCGACGGACTGTGCGAGCTCGTCGGCCGCTTCCTCGAAGAGTGTTCGGGCAAGGAGCTCGACAGTAAGCCCATCTATGTCTCGGGCGAAGGGTTCTGCGGCATCCGTGGCGCGCTCGAACACATGAGCAAGCGGTTGAGCTGCGTGTGCGAGCAGATCGCTCCCGACTTGCCCTATTACAATAAGCCCTCGATGAGTTCGCGCATCGCCCTCATCGACATGGCGACGGAAGATTCCCGCGCGAGCGGATCTCTAAATCGATTTTTGAATATTTTCGGAGGTTAACCATATGTATAACGACAACGTGCCCTTCCTGGGAAGAGATGATATGTCCGATCGCCAGCCTCAACCCATGCCTGTCGAGCCCGAGCTCAGCGGCCGCGCGCGCATCAAGGTCATCGGCGTGGGCGGTGCGGGCAACAATGCCGTCAACCGCATGATCGATGCAGGCATCTCGAGTGCGGAATATATTGCCGTCAACACCGATGCGCAGATCCTTTCTTGCAGCAAGGCGAAGACCAAGATCCAGATCGGCGCGCACCTTACGAAGGGCCTCGGCGCGGGAGCCGACCCCGAGATCGGCCGCGCTGCCGCCGAGGAGAGCAAGGAAGAGCTCGTCAAGGCGGTGGAAAAGACCGACCTTCTCTTCATCACCGCCGGTATGGGCGGCGGCACGGGCACGGGCGCGGCGCCCGTCATCGCCAAGATCGCCAAGGACATGAAGATCCTTACCGTGGCGGTCGTCACCGAGCCCTTCTCCTTTGAGGGCAAGCGCCGCATGGACAATACGATGAAGGGCATCGACAACCTCAGAAAGTACGTCGATACGCTCATCATCATCCCCAACGAAAAGATCGGGGACGTCGTTCCCCGCAACGCTCCCATGGCGGAAGCGCTCCGCGTCGCGGACGAGGTGTTGAAGCAGGGCATCCGCGGCATTGCCGACCTCATCGTCACGCCCGCCCTCATCAACCTCGACTTTGCCGACGTCAAGACCATCTTGAAGGACCGCGGCCTCGCGCATATGGGCGTGGGCGTCGCCAAGGGCGAGAACCGCATCATGGAGGCCGTGCGCCTCGCGGTCAACTGCCCGCTGCTCGAAACGACCATCGAGGGCGCCACGGGCGTCATCCTCAACGTCGTGGGCGGCAACGACCTCACCTTCGACGAAGTCAAGACGGCAGCCAACCTCATCCACGGCGTCGTCGATTATTCTGCCAACATCATCTTCGGCGCCTGCATCGACGAGAACATCAGCGACGAGGTGGAGGTCACCGTCATTGCGACGGGCTTCCCCGCCGCGGGCAGGGAGAGCAGCAATCAGCTCTCCTCGCGTGCGCCCGCCTATCAGCAGCAGCGCCCCGCAGCGCCCCGTCCGCCCATGCCGCAGCAGGGGGCTCAGCCGCAGGCACAGCAGCAGCGCCAGGCGCCTTCGCGTCCTTTGAGCGCTTTCTCCGCTCAGCCGCAGGCACAGCAGGCGCCCCAGCAGGGCTATGCGCCCCGCCCTCAGCAGGCAGGCACCTATTACGGCAACCCTCCGCAGGCGCCCGCCACCCCCCGCAGCGCCTTCTACGGCAATGAACCCCGTCAGCCGCAGAACGCCTACTACGGCAACCAGCCTCAGCCGCAGCAGAATTTGTATGATACGCCTGCTCAGGCTCCCGCGCCCTATGCGCAGAACGGAGCGGCCTATGCCGTTCAGCCCGCGCAGCGCCCCGCGCCGCAGCATGAAGCTCCCGAGGACGACTATACGCCCGAGAGCCCGCAGGACCAGAAGCTGCCGCCCTTCGTGCAGAGATTGCTCGGCAAGAAGAAATAACATCTGACGCAATGAGCCGCCCTCCCCGAGGGCGGTTTTTTCGTGCTTTCTTGCAATACAGTCTTGACAGATATTGTTTGATGTGTTATAGTATAGATATAACAAAACCGCACGGAGACGATCATGAAAGCCAAACTGCCTTTGAAAACAAGCCTGCGCCTGATGCTCGGCGGCAAGTGGGTGACAAAGTTCTTCACCATCCTGCTTTCCGCAGTGTCCTTTATGATGTTTGCCATCGCATCAACTGCATTTACATTCGATGTGTTTGATTTTCAGGTCAGAGGGTATCGAAATTATATGGCAGATAAGGAATATTATCTGTTCTCAAATGATAGCAGCGGTACCGGCCATGCCCCCGGGGATCCGGAGCTGCTGCTGACGGGGGAGGAGGCCGCTGCCATCCAAGCGGGAGTATCTCTCAATTTTCTCTCCGCCTGCCGCGATCAGATCGACGTGGGGTATTTTTTGGACAAGGGCTATTTCCGCGGCGAAAAATACAAGTATGACGAAAACGGGGAGATCATATATGACGACATCGGGCAGGCCGTCATGACGGAGGAATATAAAGCATATTTGAAAGAGGTCGGAGGGGGGTCGCTTGCTTTTTCGGTCTCCCAAGTATCGGTCGGCTCGGAAGCTGCTTATGAAGAGCTGAACTACCGCCTGCTCGCGGGGCGGTACCCCGAAGGGGTGAACGAGATCGCCGTCTCGGAAGATATTTATAAAGATTTTGAGTGGGGCGGGTATGTCGATGCGCTTGCAGAAGGCTGCTATACGCTGCAGGAGTTTACTTTCGTCTTTGAAACGTACGAGGCGTATGCGTGGGATGATTCCGTCATCCCGCCGAAGGAGGCGGGGGTAAATATCAGCTCCTATGAAGATCTTTTGGGCAAGACGCTCGGACACTACGAATTGAAGGAGGAAAACTGTCAGGACGAGCACCAAACGCTGCCCGATGAGGTCGTCATCGTGGGCATCGTGGATATGAGCGATCGGCCCGAATGGCCGCGGGGGTATCCTCATGTCGAGCCGTTCAGTTTTATCCTGCGCTCGGAGGCGTGGCGGCAGACGCAGCGCGAGGCGGGGAAATTGTACACGGAGACGATGGTCGCGCGCAACTTCCATGAAAGCGATGAAGCCGTTCGGGACGTCGTTTCACTGACATTTGAACTTTCGGAAGCGGCAAGGCCGCGCCTCGAGGGGCTTTCGCCGAATGTGGACGTCAATGTCGGCGCCTATCTTGTCAACTCTTTGACCGATTACATGATAGACGGCAATCTTCACTATGTTATTCTGATCGTCTGCGGCATCGGCGTTGTGTTCCTTGTTTTTTCCGTTCTGCTCAACGCCTATCTCATGACCTCCATGACCGAACTCAAATGCCGTCAGATCGGCGTCCTGCGCGCGCTGGGCGCGGGCGAGGGGCAGCTCAGAGCCGCCTTTTTAGCGGGCACGGTCCTGCTCGCCGCCCTTATCTTTCTCATCTCGTTGGCGGCGACGGCCGGGGTCTATTACGGTTTCTGGCGACCGTGGACGATATTTGGTGATTTTGGCGTCAGTCCGTTCGTGTTCAACGGTTGGACGGTGCTCATTCTTGCCGCGCTCTCCTTCTCGGTGCCCATATTGAGTGTACTCACACCGCTTAAAAATTTTTTCCAAAAGCCCATCGTGGAAACTATCTCGGGCGAGCGTTCCAAGAAATGAGTTTTTGCGGCTGGGGCGGCGGTAAAGCCGCCGCTTTCGAGCCTGCCGCCCCCGCTGAACGTTCTGCCGCTCCGCCGCAGGGCATTTCGTCGCCCGTGCCGCCCCGCCGCCCGCGCCCTCGCGCGGGCGGCGGGGCTTCCCTCTTAAAGCGCAAAAATTTGTTCGTATTTTCCTCCGGGCTGTTTGAGCGGCGGCGATTTGCGTTATAATAGGGGTGGAAAACGATCCGACTCTTTTACAAGGAGGGACCAAAACTATGGACGCAAACAAGTACACGAAAAAATCGTTGGGGGCGGTGCAGAATGCCCAAAACAAGGCGCTCGAGTACGGCAATGCCGAGCTCACCTGCATCCACCTTGCCGACGCACTTTTGGAAAAGGACGGCATGTGCTATCGCATCCTGCGCCGCGCGAATTGCGACGCGGACGGCCTCGCGCGCGCTCTGCACGAGGAGGTGGAGCGCCTGCCGCGCGTTTCGGGCAGCGGGTCGGGGCAGGTGTATGCAACGGCCGCCCTCGCCCGTCTTTTGAACGAGGCCGAGCGCCTCGCCCAGGGCATGAAGGACGACTATGTCTCCGTCGAGCATCTCTTTTTGTGCCTCTTTGACTGCGGAGAGAGCCGCCTTTTGGACCTTTTCAAGCGCTTCGGGCTCACCAAGGAGAGCTTTTTGAAGGGCATGAAGGAGGTGCGCGGCAATCAGAACGTCAAGAGCGACAACCCCGAGGACACCTACGAGGCCCTCGAAAAGTACGGCTCCGATCTCACCAAGCTCGCCCGCGAGCACAAGCTGGAGCCCGTCATCGGCAGGGATGAGGAGATCAGGAACGTCATCCGCATCCTCTCGCGCAAGACCAAGAACAACCCCGTGCTCATCGGCGAGCCCGGCGTCGGCAAGACGGCGATCGCCGAAGGGCTTGCCCAGCGTATCGTCAAGGGCGATGTACCCGAGGGGCTCAAAAACAAGACGCTCTTTTCGCTCGATATGGGCGCGCTCATCGCGGGCGCCAAGTACCGCGGTGAGTTCGAGGAGCGCTTAAAGGCTGTCCTCGAAGAAGTGAAAAAGTCGGAGGGGCGCATCTTGCTCTTCATCGACGAGCTGCACACCGTCGTCGGCGCGGGCAAGTCGGAGGGCGCGATGGATGCGGGCAACCTCTTAAAGCCGCTCCTTGCGCGCGGCGAGCTGCACTGCATCGGCGCGACCACTCTCGACGAGTACCGCAAGTACATCGAAAAGGACGCGGCGCTTGAACGCCGTTTCCAGCCCGTGATGGTGGGGGAGCCCACCGTGGAGGACACCATCTCCATCCTGCGCGGGCTGAAAGAGCGCTTCGAGATCTTCCACGGCGTGCGCATCCACGACGACGCCCTCGTCGCGGCAGCGACGCTCTCCAACCGCTATATCACCGACCGTTTCCTGCCCGATAAGGCGATCGACCTCGTCGATGAGGCGGCAGCCATGGTGCGCACGGAGATCGACTCCATGCCCGCCGAGATGGATACCCTCAACCGCAAGATCGTGCAGCTCGAAGTGGAGGAAAAGGCGCTCTCCAAGGAGAAGGACAACCTCTCCGTCGCCCGCTACGAGCAGCTCAAAAAGGAGCTCTTCGAACTCAAAGAAAAGTTTGCCGCCATGAAGGCAAAGTGGGAGGAGGAGAAGGGCGCCATCCGTTCCGAGAAGGACCTCAAAGAGAAGATCGACGCCGTGCGCGGCGAGATCGAGGCGGCGACCCAGAAGGGCGACTATGAGAAGGCGTCGCGCCTCAAGTACGGCGACCTCGTCACCCTCGAAAAGCAGCTCGACGACGCCAAAAAGAGCGTCAGCGCCCGCGGCGAGGACGCGCTCCTTCAGGACGAAGTCACCGAGGAGCAGATCAATCAGATCGTCGCGCGCTGGACGGGCATCCCCGTCGCCCGCCTCAAAGAGGGCGAGCGCGAGAAAATTCTGCATCTTCCCGAACAGCTCCACCGCCGTGTGGTGGGGCAGGATGAGGCGGTGGAGAAGGTCTCCGAGGCCATCCTGCGTTCGCGGGCGGGCATCTCCGACCCCAACCGTCCCATCGGCTCCTTCCTCTTCTTGGGGCCGACGGGCGTGGGCAAGACCGAGCTTGCAAAATCGCTCGCCGAAAATCTCTTTGACGACGAGAAGAACATCGTGCGTATCGATATGTCGGAGTACATGGAAAAGTTCTCCGTCTCCCGTCTCGTCGGTGCGCCCCCGGGATACGTCGGCTACGAGGAGGGCGGCACGCTGACCGAGGCGGTGCGCCGCAGGCCCTATTCCATCGTCCTCTTTGACGAGATCGAAAAGGCGCATCCCGATGTCTTCAACATCCTCTTGCAGATCCTCGACGACGGCAGGATCACCGATTCGCAGGGCCGCACGGTAGATTTCAAGAACACCATCATCATTCTCACTTCCAACTTGGGCTCCGAGTACATCTCCGAGGGCATCGAGAACGGCGAGATCACGAAGGAGGCGCGCGACAAGGTGCACGAAGTTTTGAAGCGCTCCTTCCGCCCCGAGTTTTTGAACCGCCTCGACGAGATCATCATGTTCAAGCCGCTCACGCGCGAGAACATCGGCGCCATCGTCGATATCCTGCTCTCCCGCCTTAAAAAGCGGCTCGAGGGCGAGCATCTCACCCTCGAAGTGACCAATGCCGCCAGGGAGTACATCGGCGACTACGGCTACGACAGCGTCTTCGGCGCCCGTCCTTTGAAGCGCTTCATTCAGACGCACGTCGAAACGCCCATCGCGCGCTATATCATCGGCGGCAACCCCGAAGCGGGCAGCACGATCGTCATCGACCGCGGCGAGGAAGGGCTCTTCCTCACGAACAGGGCGCCCGAAAAAGAATAACGCTCATAGAAGAACCTCTTGATATTGTGGGCCGCCCCGCGCTTCGCAAGAAGCGCGGGGCGGCTCTCTGTTTGGCGCGCCCTTCGCCCCGCGAAGGGCGCGCCGCCCTATTGACTTTTTCGCTCCCATCGGTTATAATAGGGGCAGCGACAAGAGGGAGGCGGCAATGGCAGAGATCACGGGCATCACGCCGCAGATGAAAGACAAGACGCGGTGCAATATCGAAGTGGACGGCAGGTTCTTCTGCGGCATGAAGCTGGAGACGGTCGTTGCGCATCGCCTGAAAGTGGGCACGGCCGTCTCCGAGGAGGAGCTCTCCCGCCTGCAGCTCGAGAGCGAGAAGCTCACCGCCCTCGACAAGGCGCTCACCTACATCACCGCCTCCATGAAGACGGAGAAGGACATCCGTGCCTACCTCAGAAAGAAGGGGTATCTTGAGGACGTTTCCGATTACGTCGTCGAAAAGATGCGCTCCTACGGCTATCTCGACGATGTGGCATACGCGCGGGCATACGCCGAGCACGCGGGCAAGAAAAAGGGCAGCCGTCTCATCGCGATGGAGCTGCGGCAGAAGGGGGTGCCCGAGGAGGCGGTCATGGAAGCGCTTGCGGGCGTATCGGGCGAGGAGGACGCGGCGCGGGCGGCGCTTGAAAAGTATCTGCGCGGCAAGACGCCGGACAGGGCGACGCTCTCCAAGGCCTACCGCCATCTCATGAGCAGGGGATTTGACTACGAAACGGCGCGGGCGGCACTAAGCAGCCTGCGCGAGGAGACGGACGAAGACGGCGCGGAGCCGTTCGACGGGTCCCGTTCGGGCATCGGGGAGGACGAACTATGAAATATTGTTATTCGGTGGAGGAGATGCGGCTAAGCGACCGTGCTGCCATCGAGGGGGGAACGCCCTCTTTGGAACTGATGGAGCGCGCGGGGATTGCCCTTGCAGACGCCGTGGAAGGGACAATGGACCGCCTCGGCGTTTTGGAGGCGCTCTTTGTGTGCGGCGGCGGCAACAACGGCGGCGACGGCTTCGTCGCGGCACGCATTTTGTCGGAGCGCGGCAAAGAGACGGCTGTTTTGTGCATGGCAGAAAAGTTCTCCCCCGACTGTGCGGCGGTCAAGGCGCGCTATTTGGGCGAAGTTTTCTCCGTCATTCCCCGCCGCAGATATGCGCTCGTCGTCGACTGCATTTTGGGCACCGGGCTTTCGCGTGCGCCCGAGGGGGCTGTAAAGGCGCTCATCGAGTTCTGCGGGAGCGCCGCTTACGTCATTTCTGCCGACCTTCCGAGCGGCCTTTCGGAAAACGGCATCGCTCTTACCCCCTGCGTGCGCGCCGACGAGACGCTGACGATGGGGCTTATGAAGCGCTGCCTTTTGATGGCGGACGGACCCGACGTGAGCGGCAGGGTGACTGTAGCCGACATCGGCATCCCGCCTGCCTCTCGGGGCGCGGAGGTGTGGGAGGATGGAGATGCCGCCGTCTTCTTCCCCAAGCGGCGCAGCAACACGCACAAGGGGACATTCGGCAGAGCCTGCCTTTTCGCTGCCGAGGCGCAGTTCACGGGCGCCGTCTTTTTGGCGGCGGAGGCCTGTTTGCGCTCGGGCGCGGGGTATTGTGAGCTCGTCACGGGCGAGCCCCTCTATTCCGCCGCGGTGGGTAAGCTCCCCGCCTGTATCCTGCGCCGGTTTGAGGCGCTTGACGGCGACATTTTGTCCTCGGACTGCATCGCCCTCGGCATAGGCGCGGGCGTGAGCGACCGCCTCTATGCGCAGATCGCTGAACTTTTGGAAGTCTACACGGGCACCCTCGTCATCGATGCCGACGGTCTCAACACCATCACAAAGTACGGTACCGACGTTTTGAAGGAAAAGAGCTGCCGCGTCGTTTTGACGCCTCATCCTAAAGAATTTTCCCGCCTTACGGGCATTCCCGTGGGGGAGGTGCTCAGGCGTTCCTTTGAACTTGCCGCGGACTTTGCCAAAGAGCACGGCGTCGTCGTGGCGCTCAAAAACAACCGCACCCTCATCACGGACGGTGAGCGCCTTGCCCTCAATCTAACGGGCACGCCCGCCCTTGCCAAAGGGGGGAGCGGGGACGTTTTAACGGGCCTTCTTGCGGGCACCTGCGCGCGCGGCGTGCCTCCCTTCGAGGCGGCGTGTGTTGCATCCTACCTCTTCGGAAGGACGGGGGAGCTTGCCGCTGCGGAGTTGGGGGAGTGGTCCGTGACGGCGGAGGACGTCATCGCCCGCTTTGGCAAGGCGATCCTCTCGCTTTCCAATTAAGTATATAAAATCGCCATGAAATGCGCGAATAAAAGGCAATATTTGCCGATTTGCATAGTATTATGTCAGGCATAGTATCTCCATTTAGGCGGGCGCCAGCAGCCGAAGTCCCGCCGAAAGGAGCAGGAGGATGCTCCCCGTTATCAGATAGTAGACGGGAAAGAGCGTAAAGAGGCTCATGATGAGAAGCAGTGCTCCGCTCACAAAGAAGGGCCGCGCGTTGCTTTTTTTGAAGACGGCGCGTAGTTTATCGCGGTGACGGCTCTTGGGCGGCGCTTCGCCGAGGAGGCGGGCGGGGAGCTTGCCCGTTCTCTTTAAGAGTTGATAGATCTCTTCTCCGCCTATCACTTCAACAGGAAATCTCTTTATGAGCGCCTGTGCTGCCTCGGAGAGCGTGTTGCAGCACAGGATGAAATTGCCGCCGTGCCGCCGGATGAGCGGGGCGAGGTCGTCCGCCGAGGCGGGCTCCATGCGAAAGAGCAGTTCGGCGGGTTTTCCGTCCAACAGCAGTTCTTCTCCCTTTTGCTCGCTCTTTCTGCCCTCTTCGGCGAGTGCGGAAGCGATGGAGGCCGCTGCCTGTTCGGGCGGCGCGAGGGAGAGATGCATAAGAATGGCGTCGCGCTCTGCCTGCTCTTTGGCGGAAAGATATCGTTTTGTTCGGCTCCTGCTTTCGATCAAAAAGGTGGCGAGGCCGCCTGCAAGGGCGAGCAAAGCGCAGACGGCTGCCGAAAGCGTCACAGGCATTTCAAAATATCGCAAAACGCAGAAGCCGAGCAGGAAGATGCAGGCTGCATAGAAGAGCACGTCGGCTATGACCGGAAAATATTTCATGCCTTCATTGTTGACGCGTGCTGCAAAAAATAAACAAATCGGGGCACAGCTGCCCGAAAAGAACTTGTGAGATGGGAAAATAAGATGAAAATTGCAATTTTCGGGGGGTCTTTCGATCCGATCCATTTAGAACACGCCGCCTATGTGCGCGCGGCTATTTGTGAGTTGGAGCTCGATCTCGTCATCCTCATTCCCTCGCGCCTTGCGCCGCACAAGCGGCTGGGGGCGCAGGCGGACGGGCAGGCGCGCCTTGAAATGTGCCGCCTTGCCTTTGAGGGGGAGCCGCGCGTCAGGGTGAGCGATTTTGAAGTAACGCGCAGCGGCGTGAGTTACAGCTATCTCACCTGCCGCGCCTTTGCAAAGTATTATCCCGATGCCGAACGCTATTTCCTCGTGGGCGCCGATATGCTGGAAGATTTTTTCACCTGGAAAGAGCCCGAGGACATCCTCAAAAACGTGACGCTCGTGGCGTGCGGGCGGGGGAGCGAGCGGACGGAGAGCCTGCACGCGCGCTTCCGCTCCGTCTTCGGCAAGGACTTTTTGTCGCTCGGTTTTGCGGGGAAGGAGGTCTCCTCGACGGCCATCCGCGTCGCGCTCGCCTTCGGCAAGGCGCCCGAGGGGCTTGATGAAAGGGTGCTCACCTTTGTGCGCGAGCGGGGACTCTACACCCACCCCGCCATTGCGCCCGCGCTGGCTCTCGAAAAGCCCGAGCGGCGGGAGCACAGCTTCCGCGTCGCCGAAATGGCGTGCGCCCGCGCTCGCTCCTTGGGGCTTCGCGAGGACAAGGCGCTGCTCGCTGCCGCCCTGCACGATTGTGCTAAGTATGTGCCCCTCGATTCGCCCCTCCTCGAAGGGTTTTCCTGCCCCGACAACGTGCCGCCCCCCGTGCTGCACCAATACACGGGCGCCTACCTTGCGGAAAAGCGCTTCGGCATCCGCGATGGGGAGGTGCTCGACGCCATCCGCTATCACACGAGCGGCCGCGCGGGCATGGGGGTGCTCGAAAAGCTCGTCTATCTCTCCGATCTTTTGGAAGCGGGGCGCGATTTTCCGGGGGTGGAGGAGCTGCGCTCTCTCTTTTGGCGGGATATCGACGAGTGCCTGTATGTGAGCCTCCGCCACGAAGTGGAGTATCTGAACGGTACGGGCAAAGAGGTCTATCCGCTCACGCAGGAGGCCTACGAATACGTCAAAAATCAAATCGAAAACGCGAATTAACAGTTTTTGCATAGTATTATGTCTGACATAATATTGATAAATCATCAGGAATTAGGAGGAAATTGAATGGAAAGTTACGAACTTGCGAAGGCGTGTGCGAAGGTGCTTTCGGACAAAAAGGCGTCCGATATCCTCATCGTCAACGTCGGCGATCAGACGGTGGTGTGCAGCTATTTCGTCATCGCGACAGGTAAATCGACGACGCAGGTGCACTCGTTGGGCGATAATGTGGACGAGCAGATCAAGAAGGTTTTTGGGCTTGATCCCATCCGTCAGGAGGGCTTCCGCGAAGGGAGATGGGGCGTGCTCGACTACGGCGACGTCGTCGTCCACGTCTTCAACGAGGAATCCCGCCTCTTCTACTATCTCGAGCGGTTGTGGGATTCGGGCTCCAACGTCGAACGCTACGAAGATTAAGTTATTTTAAGGGCGCCCGCCGCGGCCAAAAGCCGCGGCGGGCGCCCCATTTCTTTGCGTTCCCGCGCTTCTTCCCGCGGCTTCCCTTCCGCGTGCTCCCATCTGCATAACTTTATAAATAATTTGCCTTTCCCTCTTGACAGAGCAGCATTCTTGTGTTATACTATTCATACAGAAATTACGTTGCAAGGAGGTCTGAAATGCCGTTTTTAAGAAAGAGCCTCAGTGCAGTGGCGGTCATACTCATCATTGTGCTGCTTTTGGGTATGCTGTTGAGTTTCACCGCTTGCCGTGCAAGCTCCTATACGGAGGAGGAGCACATCGAGCGCGTCACGGAGCGCGCAAAGGAGTGCTTCTTGGGCGAAGGCAGCGAATATACGGATCTGGAAGTTTATCCCGTTTATAACGAGCATGACGAACTCAATTATATGCTCATCGAATTTCAGCCGCAGGGGTTTTTGTATGTGCATATCGCCGAAAAGGAATATTCGTGGAAGGGGATGTACACCCTCAGCAGCACACAGCCGGAAAGCTGGATGCCCTATCGCGTGAAGGAAGGGGCGCAAGAGGGTGTTTATGACGCCAACGGGAATTTGCTTGCCCAAGCTTCGAACCGTGAGTATATCCGCGATGAAAACGGGCAGGCAATTATCTATCAGGAAAGTCATTTCAAAGCTGCGGGGATCGAAGGGGAGCGCCGTTATCTCCTGACGACAAAAGCGGCTGAGTTCTTGGGCGGGGCGAGCTCTTTGATCCCTGCCGTCAAGCGCGGAGAGCAGTATATCGATTTGGTGGACGGTGCGCTCATTGACTATACGCCCGGCATGGAATCGGCGTATGCGACCGCAGACATTGCTTTTATCAATAAGCCGGATTTTGATTTATAAGGAGAGGGGAAGATCGGGGCGCCCGCCATGGCGGGCGGGCAGTATTTTCATAAAATTTGCCTTTGTGCGAAAGGTTTTGCCGTTCTCGTACGTTTTATAAGAGGAGGGGCATTGCAGAAGGCCTTGCCGCCGCGCAAAAGTTGCCGCTTTGCAAAAGTTTGCCCCGGGGAGGTGCCAAATGAAAAAGCCGATATTTGCGCTCGCAGCCGTGATGCTTACAGCGCTTCTTTGTTCGGGCTGTGCGCCCGAACAGCGCTTTTCTCACTCCGAGGGGAGCATTCTCTCGCTCGATGAGGCGTATGCGGAGGGCTGCCTTACAGGGAGCGATCTTCAAAGCATCGCCTATTACTATCACACCCGCTTCGGGGAGAGCGAGCAAGCGGGCTCGTTCACGCCCGCGCCCAAGACGCCTGCCAGCCTCGCGGAAGAGACCATCTGCCGCATCAAGCGCACCTATCTCGACGAGGTCGCGAATGTGCCGGTCGGCTCCTTCGACCGCGTCTATCTCGACAACTATTTCGGCACATACGGTGGCTGCGCAGTCGTGGGGCTGCGGTCGGACTACATTGCCATCGACCCGCTCCTCTATCCCGAGTACACGGTCGGCGGGGTGACCTTTTATGACTACGACCCGTCGGCGGTCAGCGTCTGGCGGCCCGATGCGTGGGAGCAATGAGGGAGCAGAGCCGAGGGAACGAGGCCGAGCGGGCAGAGCAGTAATAAGGCAAGAACATTTGTGCTTCAATGCAGCGGTCATGGCAATAGGGAGGGGGCGCGGCGGCGCAGTTCTGCGCCGCCGCGCACCCCGTTTTCGTCGGAAGAGCGCCCGCCGCGGCCAAAAGCCGCGGCGGGCGCCCCTTCGTTTTATCGTGCTTTTTTATCTTGCCCTCGCGGTATCCCCCCGCCTCACCCCTTGAAGTCGATGCGCTTGGGCTCGCTGTACTTGGGCTTCTGCCGCACGCGCTTTTTCTCCACCAGATAGTAGACGGGCGCGGGCGCTTCGGCGGGCTTTTCGGGCTTCCCGTCAGACTTTTCGGCGGACTTTTCGGGCTTCCCGTCAGACTTTTCGGCGGACTTTTCGGGCTTCCCGTCGGCCTTTTCGCCCTCTTTTTCGGCATTTTCCGCCTTTTCCGCCGCCTGCGGCTCCGTCTTTCCCTTCACCGCCCGCCAGCCGAGGAGGGCGAGTCGCCCCGCGTGCACGGCAATAAAACTTGCAAGCAGCAGCACGAGCAACCACAGGAGCCCGCTCGGGGCGGAGGTAAGCATCATTTCTCTCATGCCGTGAGCATACCACGGCGGCGCTGTCACAAAATCGTACACTTGCGCATAATTTCGCGCCTTTGGGGGAAAACTCTCGGGCATGAAACTTTGGTCCGATCCCCCGCAGTCCTTCCGTCCCGTGCCGCCCGTTTTTCCGCAGGAGCCAGCCTTCCCGCAGGAGCCTGCTTACCCCGAGGCCGACCCGCCCGCGCCGCTCGTACAGCCCGAGGTGCCCGCCTCTCCCGCAGAGCCCACCTCTCCCGTCTCTCCCGCGAAGCCGCCGCCCACGCAAGATACGCCTCTTAGAGAGCCAACTCCTATGCCCGCCCCGCCCCTTGTCGAGCCCGACGCTCCCATGCGCGTGCTGACGGAGGCGGAGGAGGCCGACTTCCGCGAATTTCAGCGCACCAAGCGGGAGGCGGAGATCGCGCTCACCCTGCGCCGTCTCGCCGTCGACCTTACGGGGGAGACACAGCGCGCGGGGCTCAAGGCGGGGCTTGCGAACGCCCGTCAGCTGCAGGCGGCGGAGGCGCTTATAACGCCCGTGCAGCTCCCGCTCGCCAAAAAACTGCGCAAGGGGAGGGGCGCGCTTGCCGCAGGGCCGCGCCTTCTCGTCCTCATCGGCGGCACGGGAGAGATGCTTCCCGCCGTCAAGAGGGTGGAGATGCGGCGGGCAAAGCGGCAGGGCGCGGAGGGGTTCGTGCTGCTTTTCAGCCTCTTTTCCCTGCGCGGCGGCGGGGTGCAGGCCTTCGGGCGGGAGCTAAGATGCTTGCGGCGGGCGGCAAAGAAGGTGCCGCTCACGCTGTCGCTCTCCGATCGGCGGCTCACGCGCGAGGAGGTGATGTCGGTCGCCGGGGCAGCTGCGGCGGCGGGCATCGGCAGCGTGCTCGTGCGCGGGGAGGCGGAGCTTATGGAGGCTCTTTCGGAGAAGTTCCCCGCTCTCACGGTGGGGGCGATGGGGGCGGAGAACGCCGAGCAGCTCAAACTGCTCTTAAAAGCGGGTGCGGCGCGCGCCGTCACGGCATGCCCGGGGCGCATCGCGGAGGAACTGCGCCTTGCCGCCGACCGGGCCGCCGCCCAAACTGCCGAACGAGCCTCTGATCAAACCGCCCAACGGGCGACCGAACGGACCGAGGAAGAATAAAAAGGCACGGCTCATTTTGGCATAAGGAGAGAGCGGCGCCCTGTCTTGAGCCCCGCGCCGCCGATAGAGCGGCGCCCCGCCTTGAGCTTCGCGCCGTCCATACAGCAGCGCCCCGCGCCGCCGACAGGCGGCGCGGGGCGCCGAAAAATGATTTGCAGCCGTCCGATTTTGCCCTGCGGGTGTTGATCTCGTCCCGCTTTGTGAATTGAAAACAGATGACTTCATTGCTTTTTTATGCTATGATCGTTTCATGGACATCAAAGCGGTCGCGAAATATCTCGCCATTACATTTGCCGTCACTTACTCGTGTTGGTGGGGCGTCGCCGCGCTCGTCAGGTACACCGACCTTGTGTATGGCGATATACTGCCTACGATCATTTACATCATCGGCAACTTCGGCCCCGCCATTGCCGCACTGTGCTGTATCGAAAAGAGACCCTATCTGCGCGCGCTCAAAACATTTGCGTTCTCTTATAAGAAGCACGGTATCTGGTTCTTTCTCTTGTTTTTTGCCCTCGTGACGCTCACCGTCGGGCTTTCCTCGTTGGAGTGGAACCCGCAGATGACCGCGCTAAACTTTTTT
Organism: uncultured Clostridia bacterium; assembly: GCA_944363045.1. GTDB lineage: Bacteria > Bacillota > Clostridia > Christensenellales > Borkfalkiaceae > Gallimonas. Next base: position 29,893 of record CALVTT010000013.1, read on the forward strand.
ATCTCTCTTATCGGTTCCACCTTCATTTACGGCGGCGAGGAAGAGCTCGGTTGGCGGGGCGTTTTGCAGCCCACGTTGTCAAAGAAGATCGCCTTTCCTGTGGCTGCGCTTGCGTGCGGGGTCATCTGGGCAGTATGGCATCTGCCGCTTTGGTTTATCGAAGGGCATCCCAATCAGTCGATGCCCTTTTGGGTGCAGGCGGTGCTGGGTATCTTCCTCTGCTTTTGGCTGGGCGCCGTCTATGAACGTTCAAAAAGCCTGCCGCTCTGTATGCTCTTTCACGGATATGTCAACGTGCTGCTTTCCTCTTTTGTATTAAAGATAAATTGGGTGCTCATCTTAGGGATCTTGCTGACGACGGCGGCGGCGATCGTCCTTTGGCTGCTAAACAAAAGGCAGGCAAATTCGGCGGACGGCAGTCAAACGGGCAGCGAATAACTTTTTTGCGCTCAAAGCGTCGGCGGCGGGGAAAAGTTCCTTGCCCTCGGCGCGTTTTTTTGTTACAATAGGGGGAAGGAGCGTGAAGATATGAAAAGTGAAGATATGAAAGGTGACGATATGGACCGTGAGGATAGGGCGTGCGGCGGGAAAAGAGCAAAGATGGGCGCAGTCAAACTTGTTTCCCTCTTTTTAGAGCTCGCGGCTGCCGTCTGCATGATCGCGGGCATCACGCTCACCTCGCAGATGGGCGGGGGCTTCATGGGCGGCGGCAAGGCGTTTTTGTACTTCACCGTGCAGTCCAACCTCTGGATCGGCGCGGTCTGCGCGCTCTTTTTCGCATTGAACGTTTTCTCGCTCATAAAACCCGCCTTTGTCATCCCGCACGCCCTGCATATCCTCAAATACGTCTTTACCGTCTCCATCACGCTGACGGGGCTCGTCTTCTGCTGCGTGCTCGCGCCCACGATGCCCGGCAGCTTTTCTTCGGCTGCCAACGTCCTGACGCACGTCGTCGTGCCGATCGCGGGCATCTGCGACCTCTTTCTCTGTCGCCCGCAGGAGATCGGCTATAAGGAGTTCGCCTTTGCCCTCATCCCGCCCCTCTACTACTTGGGCTTTGCGGGCATCGGCTATGCGCTCAATTGGGATTTCGGGAACGGCAACAACTATCCCTACTTCTTCCTCAATTGGGATTCGCCCGCCGGCGCCTTCGGTTTTAGTTCCGAGATGCCCTACTTCATGGGCTGTTTCTGGTGGATATTATTGCTCCTGCTCTTTATCTCGGGCGTCTCATTGGGCTATATCGCCCTCCTGCGGGCGCTCAACAGGCGCGCAGAGAGGAAGTCATAGACGGCCATGTTTCAAGCGCCCCGCGCCGCCTTTTGGCGGCGCGGGGCGCTTCCGAATATCAGTCCTCGCTTTCCATGCGCTCGATCTTGATGATGACGGGGCGCAGGCCGTCGTTGCACGAGCAGATGGCCACTCCCTTGTGCTTTTCCGTGTTCATCCAATCGTCAAAGTACCAGCCCTCCGAGCCGTGCGCGAGGGAAAAGACGTATTGATAGACTGCCTTCCACGCTTCGTCGCAGAAGCCTTCCGGTTTTGCGTAGTCGGCGTAGAACACCTGTCCTTCCTTCATCAGCGGGCAGGGGCCGAGGCCGGGGATGCCGTACTCTTTGGCAAGATCCTCTTGCAGCGTCGTTTTGAGCACGGTGAGTTTACATTTCTTCATCATTGAGATTCCCTCCGTCGTTTTTATCGTCCTTATCATATCACAATGCACAGCCTTTTGCAAGAGGCTTTTGCCTTTTCCGCGCCGTTTATCGCCTTGCAAAAGTTGCCGAAAAGGGGCGGAGGCTGCCTGAAAAAGTTGTGTGAAACAATTTTCACACGCAGGGCAGGGGCAAAAATCGCCGAAGGGGGCAAAATCGCTTTGCGTTTCGGGAAAAATATAGTAAAATAATCGGGTGATTTTATGCGCCCTTTCGGGGGCGACGCGGAGTTATCAGAAATGGGATTACTTAGTTTTATGAAGAACGGCGACAGCCGCAGGAGCCTTAAAAAGCTCGATAAAATGGCGAACGAGGTCGAGCGCCTCGAGCCCAAGTACAAGGCGATGACGGACAGTGAATTGCAGGGCCAGACCGCTGTCCTCAAGGAGCGCCTGAAGAAGGGCGAAACGCTCGACGACATCCTCTACGATGCCTTTGCAGCCCTTCGGGAGGCCTCGCGCCGCGTCCTCGGTATGCGCCACTTCCATGTGCAGATCATCGGCGGCATCTGCCTCTTCCAGGGGCGCATCGCCGAGATGAAGACGGGCGAAGGCAAGACGCTCGTCGCCACCCTCCCCGCTTACCTCGAAGCGCTCTCGGGCAAGGGCGTGCACATCGTCACGGTCAACGATTATCTCGCCCGCCGCGACGCCGAGTGGATGGGCAAAGTACATCGCTTCATGGGGCTTACGGTGGGCGTCGTCGTGCCCGGCATGGACGACGACAGCAAGCGCGCCGCCTATCAATGCGACATCACCTACGGCACCAACAACGAGTTCGGCTTCGACTACCTTCGCGATAATTTGAAGTCCGACTTAAAACTCATGGTGCAGCGCGAACTCAACTTCGCCATCGTCGACGAGGTGGACTCCATCCTCATCGATGAGGCGAGGACGCCCCTCATCATCTCGGGCAAGGGGGAGCAGTCCTCCGACCTCTATGAGCGGGTGGATAGATTTGTCCGCACCCTCAAGGGCGGCTTCGACGACGACCTCAAAGATGCCGAGGAGCGCACGGGCAGGAGCCGCAAGGAGCGCGAGGCGGCGGGGGAGCGCAAGCTCGCCAAGGCCGAGGAGCTCAACTGGGACTACGTCATCCAGCGCAAGGAAAAGCAGGTGCAGCTCACCGAATTCGGCGCGGAGAAGGCGGAAAAGTTCTTCGGCGTCGAAAACATCGCCGACATCGCCAACGTTACCTTGAATCACCACATCCAGCAGGCGCTCAAAGCGCACGAGCTCTTCCACCTCAACGAGGAGTACATCGTCAAGGACAACGAGATCATCATCGTCGACGAATTTACGGGGCGCCTCATGATCGGCCGCCGCTATTCGGACGGCCTGCACCAGGCGATCGAAGCGAAGGAAGGCGTCAAGGTGCGCGAGGAGAACAAGACGTTCGCCACCATCACCTTCCAGAATTACTTCCGTCTCTATCACAAGCTCTCGGGCATGACGGGTACCGCCAAGACGGAGGAGGGCGAGTTCCGCACCATCTACTCGCTCGACGTCGTGGAGATCCCCACCAACCGCCCCGTGGCGCGCAACGATATGCCCGATAAGATCTTCTCCACCGAGGAGGGCAAGAAGCGTGCCATCGTGCGCGAGATCGTCGCCCGTCACGAGAAAGGCCAGCCCATCCTTGTGGGTACCGTCTCCGTCGAGAAGTCGGAAGAAATTTCCCGCCTTCTGCGCCGCAACGGCATCCAGCATAACATTTTGAACGCCAAGAACCACGAGCGCGAGGCGGAGATCGTCGCCCAGGCGGGCCGCTTCAACGCCGTCACCATCTCCACCAACATGGCGGGCCGCGGTACCGATATCTTGCTCGGCGGCAACCCCGAATACCTCGCCAAGAAGCGCCTGCGCGAGGAGGGCGTCGACCACGAGACCATCGAACTTGCGACTTCTTACGCCGAGCTCGACGAAAAGACGCAGGCAGTGAGGGATCGTTACGACCACCTCTACAAGACGTACAAGGCACAGACGGACGAGGAGAAGAAGAAGGTCATCGAGGCGGGCGGCCTCTGCATCATCGGCACCGAGCGCCACGAGGCGCGCCGTATCGACAACCAGCTCCGCGGCCGTGCCGGCCGTCAGGGCGACGTGGGCGTCTCCGTCTTCTTCATCTCCCTCGAAGACGACCTCATGAAGCGCTTCGGCGGCGAACGCATGAAGGCCATCTACGAAAAGAGCAAGATGGAGGAGGACGAGTGCCTCGAAGCGAAGGTGCTTTCCAACCTCGTGGAGTACGCGCAGAAGCAGATCGAGGGACGCAACTTCGGCGCCCGCAAGAACGTCCTGCAATACGACGACGTCATGAACCAGCAGCGCATCATCATGTACGCCCAGCGCATGAAGGTGCTGCGCGGCGAGAACGTGCACGAGCAGGTATTGAAGTATATCCCCGACTATGCGGAGAGCACCGTGCGCGCCGCCGTCAATACCGACGTCGAGCCCGCGAAGTGGAACCTCGAAGACCTCAACCGCGCGCTCGAACAGCGGCTCCTGCCCGAAGGCACCAACTATGTGACGCAGGAGAAGCTCGATAAATGGGACTACGACGTCGCCATCAAACACATCGTCAAGCGCACCGAAAGGGCGTATGAGGAGAAGATCGAAGAGCTGCAAAAGGAGACGGGCATCAACTTCGGCGACGTGGAGCGGCAGATCCTGCTGCGCAACGTCGATAGGAATTGGATCGACCACATCGACGCCATGGATCAGCTGCGCAAGGGCATCGTGCTGCGCGCCTACGGCCAGAGCGATCCCGTCATCGCCTACAAGCAGGAGGGCTCGGCGATGTTCAACGAGATGATCGAGCGCATCCAGACGAACACCGTCGCCATGCTCTTAAAAGTGCGCATCGAAGTGCGCCAGCGCCCGGCGACTCGCGTCCTGCCCACGGCTTCCCGTTTCGTGCCCCGCCAGCAGCCCGCCGCCCCCGCCGCGCCCGCCGAGAACGCGCCCGCGCAGCCCGCTCAGCCCGCTGCATCCGCCCCCGCCGAGAGCGCGCCCGCGCCTCAGCCCGCCGCACCTGCACAGAGCGCATCCGCACAGAGCGCGCCTGCCGCGCCTCATCTTCCCGGGCTCTCGCCCGCGGGCATTCCCGACCTTCCTCCCGCCGTCGACGTGGAGAGCTTGAGGACGAGCGGCGAGAGCAAGTTCAACCCCGCTTCCATGCCCAAGCGCAAGAAGGTGGGGCCCAACGATCCCTGCCCCTGCGGCAGCGGCCTCAAATACAAGAAGTGCCACGGCAAACCCTTTTAATGGCGGCGGCAAATAACGTATAGACAAGATCTCCGAGCCTTCCCTCGGAGATTTTGGGGTATTGGCGGGCAGCGTCCGTTCGCGCCGCCCCGCCGCGCAAAGTAAGGAGAGACTATGTTCAAAGCAGACGATTACAGATTAAAGATAAAGGAGCTCGAGGAGACGCTGGGCGAAGCCAAGTACGCGCTCGACATCGACGTCATCTCCGAAAAGCTCAAGGAACTTAAAAGCGAGCAGGAAAAGCCCGAAGTGTGGCAGGATTTGGAGCGCTCTGCCAAGATCGGGCGGGAAATTTCCGCCATCGAGGGCAAGATCGCCTCATACGAGAAGGGCAGAAAGGCGCTCGACGACGCGGGCGAGATCATCGATCTCATCGAGGAGACGGAGGAAGAGGAGCTCGTGCCCGAGCTCGACCGCATGATGACGGGCGCAGAGAAGGACATCGAAGAGATGCGCATCCGCGCGCTCCTTCGCGGCAAATACGACGGCAACAACGCCCTCATGTCGCTGCACGCGGGCGCGGGCGGCACGGAGGCGTGCGATTGGTGCCAGATGCTCTACCGTATGTACTGCCGCTACGCCGAAAAGAACGGCTACAAAGTGACGGAGATCGACCGCCTCGCGGGCGACGGCGCGGGCCTCAAATCGGTGGATTTCAAGGTGGAAGGGGAGAACGCCTACGGCTATCTGAAAGCGGAGATCGGCGTGCACCGTTTGGTGCGCATCTCGCCCTTCGACGCCAACAAGCGCCGCCAGACCTCCTTCGCTTGCGTCGAAGTCATGCCCGAAGTAGACGACGACGGCGAAGTGGAGATCCGCGACGAGGACATCCGCATCGACGTCTACCGCTCCTCGGGCGCGGGCGGGCAGAAGGTCAACAAGACGGAGACCGCCATCCGCATCACGCACTTCCCGACGGGCATCGTCGTCACCTG
>CALVTT010000014.1 GCA_944363045.1 uncultured Clostridia bacterium
CATACAATTACAAGGACGGAACGGAAACAATAACGCTTTCCGAGTTGGAAAGCGCAAAAAGTTCGGATATAAAATGCATAGGTGCACCAAAAAACGGAACAGTCACTCGGCTGTTCCGTTTTTTTGTACTGTCAAGCTGTTCGAACTCCTGCATTCTTCAGGAGTTCGCGCGAGGAGGCGGGCACGCCGTCTTTGTCGCTTCCCCTACCCCCTCCCCGCCGACGACGCTATCGAGCGCCCGCGCGAAGATGATCTCTTACGGTGCACCAAAAAACGGAACAGTCACTCGGCTGTTCCGTTTTTTTGTACTGTCAAGCTGTTCGAACTCCTGCATTCTTCAGGAGTTCGCGCGAGGAGGCGGGCACGCCGTCTTTGTCGCTTCCCCTACCCCCTCCCCGCCGACGACGCTATCGAGCGCCCGCGCGAAGATGATCTCTTACGGTGCACCAAAAAACGGAACAGTCACTCGGCTGTTCCGTTTTTTTGTACTGTCAAGCTGTTCGAACTCCTGCATTCTTCAGGAGTTCGCGCGAGGAGGCGGGCACGCCGAGGAGACACTCGGAATGATTTTAATTGAATATTTTTTGAAGTTGTGATATAATCGAAAAAAAGCCGTATGCGGCAGAACAATAAAAGAAGGTGTCTATGCAAAGTATTTTGAATAAATTTCATGATTGCGACAGTTTTTCCCTTTCGACGGTTTGACGGGAAGATTTTTTGCTGACGGATGAGCAAGACTCATATGCTTTGCAGGTATATGAGGGGGAATGTATAAAAGAACTGCGGCAGCAATATGCCGCGTTCAGCGAAGAACAGCGTGCCGCCCTGCCCGAATTCGATGCGTTGTGGTCAGACTTCAAAATGCGTTTTTGCCCCGTAGGCAAGGAGCGGGAACTTTCAAACATACAAAGCAGGCTGATGCCGGACGGAATTGCCCCGCATCTTACATATTTTTGGGAGTGCGCCATCAGTTTGGGTATGTGCGCGGGGCAGGCGGAGAAGGCATTGCGCACGAGCAAAATTCCACCGGAGGATACTCTTCCTGCCGAATATGCGCCGATCAAGCCGCATCTGATTCGGGTACTGCCCTCCTTTTTCCACCACTGCACAAACAGCGGGTTGCTGAGGTGTCATTTCATTTTTGCGTTGAACGATGCCACAAAAGAGTGGCTTTTGCAGTATGTTCATCCCGATTGCATCTACGCTCCGTTAGACGACTTTGCGCTGTATAAAGACGGATTTATCAGGTTTTCTACTTGTTCTCACGAAGGCATTTCCATGGAGATAAAGGAGAAACGGCGCGGCATAATTTAACCCTCTTACCATAGTTTTGTGTTTACAAATATAATATGAATTCCGTAAACTGTCAATATCGAACAGATTGACCATTCTTATTCTAACCAAAATTCTAACAAACGTGCAAAAATTCTTGCATTTGACCTTTGGGCTTTGTCTTTGATTTTTGCTTATCTTTAATAGCACAAAAGGGTAAAAGATAGAGAAACCAGGCTGAAAAGCCGTTCTAACCGTGCTTTTTTGCCTGTTTTTTATGAGTTTTATGTATCAAAAGAGAACTATCAAAAAGGGGTAAAAAACACCCGAAAAGCATCGCTACGGAACCGAAGGCCAGGAGTTCGCGCGAGGAGGCGGGCACGCCGTCTTTGTCGCTTCCCCTACCCCCTCCCCGCCGACGACGCTATCGAGCGCCCGCGCGAAGATGATCTCTTACGGTGCACCAAAAAACGGAACAGTCACTCGGCTGTTCCGTTTTTTTATACTGTCATGCGGTTATTTTGTGACTTCGGCGGCGAGGGCGACGGCGGCGCGCGTTGTTTCCTCGATCTCCTCGGGGCTCCCCTTCACCATCCAGCTGCCGCCGCAGGCGAAGATCTTAGAGAAGGAGAGGTATTCTTTGAGATTGTCTGCTCCCACGCCGCCCGTGGGCATGAAGCTGACCTGCGGGAAGGCGGCGGAGAGCGCTTTGATGGTTTTAAGCCCCCCGAAATCGCCCGCGGGGAAGAATTTGAGGTGATCGTACCCCAAAGAGAGCGCCTTGATGACCTCCGTCGGCGTGACGACGCCGGGGAGATAGGGAACGCCCTCGCGCCTGCACACCTTGGCGACCTGCTTGGAACAGCCCGGGGAGACAATGAACTTCGCCCCCGCCGCGATGGCGCGCTCGCACTGCTCCTTGTTGATGACGGTGCCCGCGCCCGCAAGGAGCTCGGGGAATTTTTCGCTTGCGAGGCGGATGGCCTCCTCCGCGCAGTCGGTGCGGAAGCAGATCTCGGCGACGGGCAGCCCCCCTTTGATGAGGGCGGCAAGGGTGGGCTCGGCGTCTTCGAGCGTCTTTAAGGTGACGACGGGCACCAGCTTGAGCTGTTTGATTTTTTCTAATACATCATTCATATTCCTTCTCCTATGGTTCAGGTATGGTTCAGGTATGGTTCAGGCGCGGTCCTTGCGGACGGCCTCGAAGAGACCGGAAAGATAGGCGGCGCCGAGGGCTCTATCATAAAGGCCGTAGCCGGGCTTGCCCTCCTCCCCCCAGATATTCCTGCCGTGGTCGGGGCGGACATAGCCCGAAAAACCGTTCTCCTCGAGCGCTTTGACGATGGCGTAGATATCGACGTTGCCGTCGGCGGTCTGATGGCCGTTTTCGTAGAAGTCCGTCTCGTTGACAAATTTGAGCTGGCGGAGATGGGCAAAGTAGATGCGCTTGGCATACTTAGCCGCCATTTTGGGCAGGTCGTTGAATCTTCCCGCGCCGAGGCTCCCCGTGCAGAAGGTGAAGCCGTTGTGCACGTTGGGAACGGCATTTATCATCTTCTCGTAGCTCTCCGCGCCCGTGACGATGCGGGGAAGGCCGAAGATGTCCCACGGGGGATCGTCGGGGTGGATCGCCATGTTGATGCCCGTCTCGTCGCAGGCGGGCATGATGCCGTTTAAGAAATAGACGAGGTTTTCAAAGAGCTGTTCGTGGGAGACGCCCTCATACTCTTTGAGAAGACCGTTGAGCTCTTCGGGGGTGTAACTCTCGTCCCAGCCCGGAAGGCGCAAGTTGTGCTTATCGAGCTTTTGGAAGTCCTCCTCTTTATAGGCGAGGCAGACGGCGCCGTTTGCCTGCACATAGTGAAGGTCGGTGCGGAACCAATCGAAGACGGGCATGAAATTGTAGCAGATGCACTTGACGCCGAACTTGCCTAAGTTGCGGATGGTCTCGGCATAGTTGGCGATGAGCCGATCGCGCGAGGGCTTGCCGAGCTTGATGTCCTCATGCACGGGCACGGACTCGATGACTTCCATTTCAAGCCCTGCCTTGTCGCAGAGCTCTTTGAGGCGGGCGATCTTTTCGCACGGCCAAACTTCGCCCACCGGCACGTCATAGACGGCGGTGACGACGCCCGACATATTGGGGATCTGTTTGATGTATTGGAGGGGGATGCTGTCGCTCTCCCCGTACCAACGGAAGGTCATTTTCATCATGATTTTCTCCTCCTTTGCCTTCAATTCTTATGAAGGCCAAACTGCAGAAATTCTGCTCTTCCCGCGCCGTGATAGACAAAGCGAAGCGCATAAGTGCCGTGAGCGGTCAGGGTCGCTTCGACCTGCTGCCATGCGGCAGAGGGGCTGACGGGGATGCGGGCAGCCGTCTCTTCCCCGATCTTCACTTCGAATTCGCCCTCTCCTGTGCCGCGCACCCAAATCGTGAGGCGGTACTGTCCGTCAAAGGCAAAATACTTGAAGGCAATGAGCGTTCCTTCGGCAATATTCGCGATATAACGCTCATCATTCCCGTGCGTGATGAAGGGGATGTCCTCCTCGGTCACGCGGTTGGTGATGTGCGGCATATGGCCGTTCGTCAGGTTGCAGCAGATCGGTGCGGGGAAGATGCCGTCGGGCAGGAGCGGGCCGCCGTTGAGGCCGCAGGACGTCATTTCAACCTGTACGATGGAACCATCCTCTGAAATGCAGACGGGCTCGGCACAAGCTTGGCGGCTGAAAGTGGAGCGGTGCGTCTGTCGATGATGGAATACATACCACCTGCCGTTGATGTATTCGATGCTGCCGTGGTTATTGGCAGTCTGGTTGAGGCGGTCCTCTTCCCGCCTTCCTAAAAGCCCCACGTCGCCGTTGGAGACGATCGTTCCGCGGAAGATAAAGCCGCGGTCGGGATAGCTGCTCGTCGCATAGCATAGCTCGTGACTGCGCTGAGAGGAATAGATGAAGTAATATGTCTTACCCACCTTGCGGATGGAACTTGCCTCATAGAAGGCGTGGCCTTCGAAGCTTGTGCCCTCCGCCATGAACTGACCGGGCACGATGCGCTTGGGAAGTTCGTCGACAGTGAGCATATCGTCCTTCAGCGTACAGGCGACGGCGCCCATCAGGCTGCCGCCCTCCTCGCCTTCCACTTCTTCGCGCGTGCGATGAAAGAGGCGCGTTTCGCCCATGAGGAGCATCTCCTTGAACTGTGCGGGGGGAACGTCGTGTCCGCGGTTGGCTTTGGCGGCATTGGTCGAAAGCGACCAGCCGTAATAGAGGCGGATCACGCCGCGATCGTTGAGCACGGCTGGATCCATCGGGACGAAACGGCGGAGAGGTTTGCCGTCCGGAAGGCGGACTTCGCCTAAATAGCGGTAATTTCCGCAGGGAGAATCGGCAACGGCAACAAAGATGCCGCCTTCAAAATCACCGAGGCAATAGTAAAGATAGTATTTCCCGTCGTTTCCGCGCACGACGTCGGGCGCATAGAGGAACTTCCCCTCCCCGCCCGGGTGACGGCCGAAGGAATAGATGGCGCCCTCATATCGCCACGAAGCAAGATCGTCAACAGGCGCGGACCAGCCGACGTAATCGCCCGCCTGACAATATTCGGTGCCCCCTTCTTTATCGTGCGAACCAAAGAGATACACTCTGTCGCCAAAGACGTGCGGTTCGCCGTCAGGGATGTATTCATCGAGAGGAAGAAAGGGATTGAAGGCTTGCTTTTTGAGAGGCGCACCATTGCTCGGAGGTGCGGCACCTTCTGCAAAGGATGCAGAAGAAGTCATTATTTAAGCGCCTCCTTGATGTTGTAGTAGCTGATGTTTTTGGCCGTTTCATAGGCCGCTGAAAGGTCGTACTCCCCCCGTTCGACGAGGCCGCCGAGATAGTCGGAAAGGAGGCGGCGGAAGAAGTCGAAGCGGGCGTAGGAGGAGAAAGAGCGGCTGTCGGTGAGCATGCCATAGTTCGTGCCGAGGGCGGAATATTCGGCGATCGTGGCAAGATTTTTGCGGATGCCCTGCACCGTATCGTTGAACCACCAGGCGGCGCCCATCTTCACATGGCGGAAGGCGCCAGTCAAGCAGGCGAGGGCGGGAAGCTCGGAATCGTTCAATGTATATATAATCGTTTCCGGGCGTTCTTCATCGGAGAGCTGCGCAAAAAATTGAATTACATTCTCTACGGGGGAGCGGTCGGCGATGACGTCGAAGCCCGCGTCTGCCCCGCACTTTGCGAACATGGGAGGGTTGACGTTGCGCGTCACCGCAAAGTGCAGCTGCATGATGATGCCGTGCTTTTTGTAGAGGCGGGCAAGCTCGACAAGAAGATAGCCAAAGAGCGCCTCTTTTTGCTCGTTTGTCAGTGATTTACGCTCTAAATACAGCTTTTCGGCAATACTATGCGTGACATAATACTGTGCAAAACGGCAAAATCCGTGATCTGAGATGCGGCATCTGCGGGAAATGAAGTATAAAAGGCGCTTTTCGACGGCTTTTAAGAGCCCGTCCAGCGTGCTCACATCCTCCCCTGCCGCCTCGCCCAATCGGCTCAAATATGCCTCGTCGAGGGTAAAGAGCTTATCGGGGCGGAAGGTGGGCGCAACGAGCGTATCGCCGTATTTTCCGTGGGCCATTAAATCGTCTAAGGGATCGTCGGTCGTTGCCACAAACTCCACCTTGTACTGCTTCAAAAGAGTGGAAACAGAGATATTCTGAAGCTTTTCGTTGGCTTCGTCGAAGATGCGGTCGGCGCTCTCCGCGTTGAGGGGCTCGCAGATGCCGAAGACTTGTTCAAGCTCCATGTGCGTCCAATAGTAGAGCGGGTTCCCCGCAAGTTTGGGCAGGATGGAGGCGTAGGCGCGGAATTTTTCCCGCCAAGGAGCCGTGCCCGTGATGAGCTCCTCCCCCACCCCCGAGAGGCGCATGGCGCGCCACTTGTAGTGATCGCCCGAAAGCCACAGCTCGCCGATGTTCTCAAATTTGGCGTCGCCCTTTATTTTATATTGATCGAGATGACAATGATAGTCGATGATGGGAAGGTCTTTGACTTCCGCGTAGATAGTTTTTGCCGCCTCGCTGTTTAAGAGCAGGTCGGGCCCGAAGAAAGGTTTCATTTTTTCTCCTTTATTTGTTTGAGGGGGCGCTCAAAGTTTCCATTCGCTGCGCCAGCGAAGGACGGGACGTTCTCCCTCCCATTCGAGAGGCAGGAACACATAATCGGCGAGCGAGGTGTTGCAGGCTTCCGTCATGTGGATGGCGATCTTCATCGCCTCCGCGCGGTCGCGCACGGGGTCGAGGCCGAGCTCTTTGAGCTTTTGCATGATCTTTCTTTGCGTGACGGGGTCGGGGCGCGGGTCGCCCGTGTAGCTCCAATCGTTGAGCTCGGGCATCCACCTGTCGCCGAGGTAGAGATACTGCCCGTTCACCTCGAGGACGCAGGTGGGCTGCGAGTGGAAGGTGGTGCGGCTGTCGTCGCCCTCCGAAAGGTCGCCGAGCACGGTGTAGCCGTGGAGCGGGTCGTCGGAGACTGCCACTTCCGAGGGGTTGGGCCGATATCCCGTCATGCTGCTCGTGAGCATATAGTGGCGGCCGCCGCGCACAAAGTGGGTGGGCGCCTCGCGCGTTTCGGGCGGCTTTTTGCCCGTGTAGATAGGAACGGGTTCGCCCTCCACCGCAGTATAGTCGGCGGAAAGACGCGCGCCCATAAGGTCGGTGTGGTCTGCCTCGAAATAGATGAAGGCGCTGCCCTTTTCGTCCTTATAAAGGTCGAAGTCGCCGCACTTGCGGCCGTAGAGGAAATAGCGGTCACTCACGATGGTGTACGGGCCCTTGAGGGCATCCGCCGTCAAAACGGCGTAGTGCGAATCGTCGCAGAATTTGAGCCAGAGGACGTACTTCTTCGTCTTCTCGTTGAAAAGAAGGTGCGGGCGGTCGAGATGGCGCGAGGGGTGCAGGATGCTGCCCTTGTTTTCGAGGTCGGGCGGCACGATGAGCCCTTCGTCCTGCCAATTCATGAGATCGTGCGAGGAATAGAGGCGCACGCCCCACGTCCAAATTTCGTCTTCGCCCGTGGTGTGGTCTTTATTTTCGCCCAGCCAATAGTAGGTGCCCTTGCCCTGAAACATCTGACCGCCGTGTGCCTGGATGCGCTTGCCGTCGGTATCCAGCCAGGGGGCGCCGGGTGTGAATGTCGTGTACATGATGAACTCCTTTTAATGGGTGATGAGGCGCGATGAATGCGCGCTCAAACTTGTTTGCGTAGAAAGCGCGGCACCGCCATAGGCGATGAATGCACACTCAGACTTGTTTGCGTAGAAAGCACGGCACCGCCATACGGGATGACTGCACGCTCAAACTTGTTTGAGTGGGCAGTCGCCCGCCAGACGAGAAGCGCGAGGAAAACTTGAGGGAGCTTACTAAAACGTAAGTGACCGAAAGTTGCCGCAGCGCGACATAGTATGGCGGGATGAATGCGCGCTCAAACGCCGGAATAGGCAGAGAAGCCGCCATCGACGGGAATCACCGTCCCCGTCACGAAGCCGCTCGCGTTGTCATCGGCGAGCCACAATAATGCGCCGAGAAGGTCGCCGACTTCGCCGAACTTCTTCATGGGCGTCGCAGCTAAAATATTGCCCGTGCGCGCCGTGGGCGTGCCGTCCTCGTTGAAGAGAAGGGCGCGGTTCTGATTGGTGACGAAAAAGCCCGGGGCGATGGCGTTGCAGCGGATGCCCTTCGAGGCAAAGTGCACGGCGAGCCACTGCGTGAAGTTACTAATGCCCGCCTTTGCCGCAGAATAGGCGGGAATTTTCGTCAGGGGGCGGTAGGCGTTCATCGAGGAGATGTTGATGATGTTGCCGCCCGTCTTTGTCATATTCTGCGCGAAGACCTGCGTGACGAGGAACGCCGTCGTGATGTTGAGGTCGAAGACGAACTTGATGCCGCTCTCGTCGAGGGCAAAGAAGTCCTTTTGCGCTTCCTCCGCCGCCGTCTCGTTGTCCGTCGTGGCGCGGGGATTGTTGCCGCCCGCTCCGTTGATGAGGAAGTTGACGGGCCCGAAGGCTTCGTTGACCTCCTCTTTGGCAGCTTTGATGCTCTCTTTATCGAGACAGTTGCATCTGACCGCGATGGCATTCTCGCCGATGTCGTCGGCGACAGCTTTGGCGGCGTCGTAGTTGATGTCGAGGAGCGCCACTTTGGCGCCGCAGGCAGCGAGGGCACGGGCGAACTCGCTCATAAGCACGCCGCCTGCTCCCGTGACGGCGACCACTTTATCGTTGAGATCGACTTGAAAAGGCAGTTTCATAAGTTTCCTCCTTGCTATTTTAACAGCTTTATTATATCGCTGTCAAGAGTAAATTTCTATCACATTCGTTTCGTTTCTTGCAAAATATTTTCTTTTTTTGTGCGGATGGGCTCACAACGAGAGCCTGCCGCCAAAAAGGGAGCGGGCGAGAGCCGTTCAGCCGCCGAGGTTATGCAAAAACGCCGTCTTTAACAGCGCTTCCTCCCCCGCCGCTGCACCCCTTTCCACAAGTTCGAGGAAGGCGGGAAGCTGCGCCCACGACGCCTCCTCGTTTTTGACGAGGATGGGATAGAAGATGACGCCGCTTGTTTCCGCCGCCTTCATGTCGCCCGGGGCGTCGCCGCACATGACGGCGCACTTGGGCTCGTACCCCTTTTTGAGGAGCGCGGAGATGCAGTGCGCTTTGGAGCCGTCCTGCTGGGTCGTGAGCACGTCGACGTGAGCAAGGAGGCCCGAGCGCCGCCACTCCCCCTCCACCGCCGCATAGTTAGCGCTGGAGACGACGGCGATATCAAAGTGCGCATGGGCGGCGGAGAGCACCTCACGAACGCCCTTGAAGGCAACTTTTTCTTCGTCTGTGAGAGTGCCGATGGCCCTGTTGACGGCGCGCGACCATGAAAGCGCCTTTTGAAAGACGGGATTTTCGGCGGCGTGCTCCTCGACGGCGCGCTCGGAAAGTTCTTTGCTGTTCTTTGCCCATTGGGAGAATGCCGCGACGTCCTCATCGGCCCCACGCGCATGAACGAGCTGACGGAGAGCGACATCGACCTGCAGATGGCAAAACACGGCCTTCCTAAGTCGATGAGAAAGGACATCTCGCGCTTCCTTTACAGCACGCCCGTGATGGGCAACGAGAATTTTATGATGCTCCTGTCCCTCTTCGAGCTCGTGCTCAACGGCGTCATCACCCCCATCTCCGACATCCTGACGGGCGGAAACGCCGAAGGGGCGCAGGAGGTCTACATCGATACCGTCGATATCGTGCAGCCGCGTACCTCGGGCGAATACGAGGAGAACATCCGCTATCTCATCCGCAACGGCATGGTGGAGGAGCTCGACAAGCTCCACTATGAAAACTATCAGGGCGTAGTGGGAAAATTGGGCCCCAACCAGCTGCGGAGTTTGAAGAACTCCCTCATCATCTTAAATTCCATGTGCCTGCGCGCCGCCATCTCGGGCGGGCTGGACACGGAGACTGCCTATACCCTCGGCGAGCTGTACGTCAAGCGCATCGAGAGCGCAGAGACGCTGACGGAGCTGGGGAAGCCCTCTCAGCTCATCAAGAGGGACTACTGCCGGCGGGTGAAACGGCTCTCCGCGCCCAAGATAGACAATCTTTATGTGTTGAAGGCGGCGGAATATATGTGCAGAAGCACATCTATGAGAAGGTGACGGCGGGCGAGCTGGCCGCAGAGGCGGGCATCACGCCCGAGTACCTTTCGACGCTCTTTTCCGAGCATCTGGGCTGCTCTATCCCCCAATACATTGCGCGGCAGAAGATGCTGGAGGCGAAAAAGCTTTTACGCTTTACCGATAAACCGCTTTCGGAGATCGCCGCGCTCTTAGGGTATTCCTCGCAGAGTTACTTTCAGGCGCAGTTCAAGAAGATACGGGGCATCACGCCTGCCGCCTACCGCGAAAAATGCAGAAAGGGCGCGCGCGGAGAGTGAGGTCTTTGAGGTCTATATGGAGCCGCCCGCGCCGAAAAACGGCGCGGGCGGCGTGGAAACGAGCGCGGGCGGCATGGAAAAATGGTGCAGCATTTTAGAACGGCGCGGGGAAATGAATAGAAGAAGGCGCGAAGATCGCGGAAAAAGGCGGGCCGCCCGCCCTGCTTTCAAGCAGGGCGGGCGGCGTGAAGGGCGCGGGAATTATTTGACGTCGATGCGGCGGGAGAGCGTCATGTAGACGAAATAGAGGAGTGCGGCATCGACGAGGCCGAAAAAGAGCACGGCGGCAAGGCCCGCGAAGGGCATGCTCCAGGCGCCGATGTAGAAAAAGACGGGCAGGAGCAAGTAGTCCGTCAGCAAAGGGAAGACGACGACGGTGCAGAAGAGATAGACAAGGAAGGGCATCGCCCCGCGCAGCATCGGGAAGTGCTGGCCGCTCGCACAAAGGAAATAGAGAAAGGCGAGCTCAAAGGAAAGCATGAGAAGAAGCAAAAGCACCGCCTCGAAGATGAGGATGGGCTCGGACGAGAGATAGGCGTAGACGACGGAGAGGATGTCCTCCGCGCTCACCCCGAGGACGGGCATGAGGTCGATGAGCGGCAGGAGCGCAAGGGCGCAGGGCAAAAAGACCGCCGCGCCCAAAAGGACAAAGACGAGCGCAAAGCCAAAGCGCAGAAAGAGCTGGCTCTGCGGCGTGAGGGGGAGCGTCAGTTCGTAGTTGCCGTAGGGGCGGTAGAGAAGCTGCACAAAGAGCACAAGGGCGATGATGAAGGGCGCCAAAATGAGCGCGCCTCCCGTCAGCAGCGCCAAGAAAAGAAGCAGCAGCCTGAACTCAGAGGCGGGCAGGGCGAAAAGCACAAGGAGCGTAAAGAGCGCCGTGAGAGCGCCCAACGCAAGGAAGGCAGTAAGATAGGGCTTTAATTGGCGCAAAATGAGCTGCTTCATTGCGTCACCTCCTCAAAGACATCGGCAAGCGATCGGTCTTGCGCGTTAAGCTCGTCGGTCGTGCCGTCATAGGCGACGCGGCCCCCCTTTAAGATGAGCGCACGCTCAAGATAGGGAGCAGGGCTGTAAGCATCCGCCGAAAAGAGCACTACGGCCTTCCCCTTCCCCTCATGCGCGAGGAAATCTTCAAAGACTTCGCGCGCGAGCCCGCTTGCAAGAGGCGGCTCATCGAGGAGATAGATCTCCGCGCGGCGGGCAAGCACGAGCGAAAGCCCCAAAAACCGCTGCTGCTGCGGCGTGAGGGAAGCGATCTTCTCTTTTTCCCCGAGGCGGAAGACTTCTAAAAAAGCGCGGGCGCGCTCGGGCGAGAAATCGGGGAACGCCTCGAAAAAGCGAAGCTCCCGCCCCACCGTCGAGCGCGGGCGGAAGAAGCTATGCTCGGGAAGATAGGCGGTGAATGCCTTGCTGCGGGCAGAGGGCGCAATGCCGTTGAGGCGCACCCCGCCTCCCGAGGCATATTGCAGCCCCACGGCGGCACGGGCGAGCGTCGTCTTGCCGCTGCCGAAGCGTCCGAGGATGCCCGTCACGCCCTCGGAGAGGGCGGCGTTGACGTAGACCGTGAAGTTGGGGAAGACACGCTGGAATTGGTCATATTGCAGCAATGGCATACGTTCCCTCCTGATATGTTGAGTATTTGACCGTACTATGTCACGCATAGTACTATGCAAACGGGCGAATTATGCGGTTTCAGCTTCGCGAAGAAGGCGTTTTAAGATATATTCACAGGCGATGCGGCAATGTTCGTAAGTGAGCCCCCCTTGAAAGTAGGCGGTGTAGGGCTTGCGGATGGGCGCGTCGGCGGAGAGCTCGATGCTCGCTCCCTGCACAAAGCTCCCTGCCGCCATGATGACTTTGCAGTCGTAGCCGGGCATATCCCACGCCTCGAGGCGGACGAAACTGTCGACGGGCGAGCACTCCTGCACCGATTGGATGAAGCCTGTAAGCTCCTCCTCCGTGTTGAAGCGGACGGCACGGGTGATGTCGGCGGGCATCTTGTCGGCAGCGGGAAAGTTTTCGTAGCCGAGGGCGTCGAGGCAGGCGCCGATGAGGAGCCCCCCTTTGAGCGCCTGCGCGACGGTGTGCGGCGCAAGAAAGAGCCCCTGATAGTAGTACTGATAGCCGTAGGCGTAGGAGCCTACCTCCCCGCCCACCGAGGGCGCGGTGAGACGGTTCTCGATGCGCAAAATGCAGGCTTCTTTGCCTGCGATGTAGCCGCCCGTGGGGGCGATGCCGCCGCCGGGATTTTTGATGAGGGAGCCCACGATGACGTCCGCCCCCACTTCGGTGGGCTCCTGCTTTTCGACAAATTCGCCGTAGCAGTTGTCGACAAAGATGTCGCCCGCAAAGCCGCAGGCGCGCACGAAAGAGCACATCTTGCCGATCTCCGCCACCGTGAAGGCATCGCGGAGCTCGTAGCCGCGCGAGCGCTGGATATACACCATTTTATAAGGTTTTTGCGCGAAGGCGGCGCGGACGGCGGGCTCGTCGGGCTTGCCGTCTGCGTTGAGCTCAACGAAGTCGAAGGCGATATTGTAATCTTTGAGAGAGCCGTTGCCCTCCCCCCAGACGACGCCGCGCAAAGTGTCGTAGGGGGTGCCCGTGATGCAGAGGACGGCATCCCCCGCTTTCAAGAGCCCGAAGAGGGCGACGGTGAGGGCGTGCGTACCCGAGAGGAGCGCGGGCGAAACGATGGCGCGCTCCGCCCCGAAGGCACGGGCATAGACGCGGCCGAGGGCGTCCCTCCCCTCGTCGCCGTAGCCGTACCCCGTGGAAGGAGCAAAGTGACGGAGGGCGATCATCTCCTCGCGGAAGGCATCAAGCACCTTGCGTTGATTAAAAAGCGATGTTTCGTCGATGAGAGCAAAGCGGTCTGAAAGCGCTTTCTCCCTTTCGGCGATGAGTTCAGCTGCCTGCATATAGCGATAAGACCTCCTGCGCCAGCTCTTTGACGGGCCGCGGCGCAAGCCATACGATGTGGCGTTTTCTTAAATATGTTAGCTGCCTTTTGGCGTAATTGCGTGTTTTTTGTTTGATTATGTCTGACATAGTATTGATTATGTCTGACATAGTACTATGCAAATCGGTATTTTTTAAGATCTCGACTACTTCTTTATAGCCGATGCCCTGCATACATTGCGCATCTTCGGGAACGCCGCCTGCAAGGAGCCCCTTGACTTCCTCCACGAGTCCCTCCCCCATCATCTTGTCGACGCGGGCGTCGATGCGGGCGTAGAGCTCTTTGCGGGGATAGTCGATGCCGACGGCGAGGACGGGGAGGCGGGGAATGCGCTCGTCGTGCTGTTCGCTCTTGCGCCTGCCCGTGAGTTCATATATTTCGATCGCGCGGATGACGCGCTTTTTGTCGTTGGGGTGCAGTACCTCCGCGGAGGTGGGGTCGATATCATTCAGGCGGGCAAAGACCGCATCCCTCCCCTCCCGCTCGTACATCTCCTCGTACTTTTGGCGGATGCTCTCATCGGCGGGAGCGCCGCCCAAGGTGCGCTCATAGAGGAGGGCGTCGAGGTAAAAGGAGGTGCCGCCGACGAGAACGGGCACTTTGCCGCGGGAGAGAATATCCTGCATCACGGGAAGGGCGAGGCGTTCGTAGTCACTGACGGAGAAGGGCGCGGTGGGGTCGACGACGTCGATCATATAGTGCGGGATGCCTCCCATCTCCTCTTTCGAAGGTTTTGCGGTGCCGATATCAAGGCCTTTATAGACGAGGAGGGCGTCCGCCGAGATGATTTCACCCCCCAAAAGCTTGGCGCATTCGACGGCAAGCGCCGTCTTGCCCGATGCCGTGGGACCCGCGACGACGAGCGCCTTCATACGATCCTCTTAAAGAGCTTTTCAAGCTCTTTTTTGCTCACTTTAATGGCGGCGGGGCGGCCGTGCGGGCATTTTAAGCCCATGTCCCCCTTCATATCGGCAAGAAGCTGCCTGGCTTCCTCCGGCGTCAGCTTTTCCCCGCCCTTGACCGCCGCTTTGCACGCCATCGTCGCAAGTCTGTCGCGGGCGATGTCGACAAGGCGAATGGCGCGGAGAGATTCCATCGAGGAGAGCACTTCCTTGAAAAAGCGCTCTATGTCCATGCCGAAGAGGTCGAGGGGCACAGCGGAGACCTTGACGGAAGTGCCGCCGAATTCGTCTATCTCGAAGCCGAGGGCGCGCAAGGCCTCGAACTGCGAGGTGAGGAAGGCAAACTCCTGCGCGTTGACGCTTAAAATATAGGGCATGATCATGGGCTGGGAGAGCGGCTTTTGCGCCTCGCACTTTTTCTTCAGGCGCTCGTAGATGAGCCGCTCGTGCGCCGCGTGCTGATCGACGATATACACTTCCTCGCCGCGCTCAAAGAGCAGGTACGTCTGAAAGAGCACGCCCTGATAGGTGAGCGTCTGCGCATCGATCTTCTGCTGCGATGCCCTTTCGTCGCGCTCCAACAAAATGCGGCGGTTCTCCTCGAAGGCGTCCTCGGGAGCAGCCTCGGAGGAAGACGGGGCGCTTTTTTGGGGAGCGGCGGGCATGGGCGCGGGTGCGGGCGCGGGATAGGCGGAGGCGAAGGGCGAGCGCACCTCGAGGACATTCTTCTTTGGCTCCTCGAAGTAGTGAACGGGCTCGCGGCCCGCAAGGGGCGGGATCTCAAAGGCGAGCTCCTTCTTCGCCTCCTCCACCGTCATACGGGGAGGAGCGGGCTTTGCGGGCTGTTTGGCGGCGAAAGGCTCCTTGAAGGGTGGCGCCTTGAAGGGCGCAGCGACAGACTTTGCAAGCTTAACCGGCTCCGAGACGGGCGCAGACGAAGGCTCCGAAGCGGGCGCGGAAGCGGGCTCCGAGACGGGCGGTTCCCCGCGGACGGGCGCGGGAGCGGGCTCCGAGACGGGCGCGGTCGGCTCCTGAAAGGGCGCGGAAGGAGCTTGGGGCGCCTCGGAGCGGGGCAGGACGCACTCCTTATTTTTGCCCACGGTGGAGGCGATGTTGGGCACGATGTATTCGAGGGCCTGTGAGCTCCCGTCGAGCACCGCCGAGATGACGGAATAGACGGTGCCGTAGACGACACGGTTATCGGCAAAGCGCACGTCCGCCTTGTTGGGATGCACGTTGACGTCGACGACCTCGGGCGGCACCTCTAAAAACAGCACATAAAAGGGGTACTGCCGCTTCATGAGATAGCTCCCGTAGGCGTTGGTGACGGCGAGGGCGACCGTCTGGTTGACGATGTATCTGCCGTTCAGAAAGAGGCTCTGATAGCTTCTATTGGGCTTGTTGTAGGCGCGGTTGCCGATGTACCCCCAAAGGCGCATACCGTGCTTTTCGGCGCGGATGGAGATGCAGCTTGAAAGCGTGCCTGCCCCGTAGGCGACGGCGAGCGCGCTCTCGAGCCCGTCGCCGAAGGAGCGGTAGCGCACCTTGCCGTTTACGGTGTAGGTGAAGGAAATTTCGGGGCGGGAAAGAAGGAAGCGCGCCATGATGGCGGTGATGTCCCCCTCCTCGCTCGCATCGCCCTTCATGAATTTGAGGCGGGCGGGCGTGTTGAAAAAGAGGTTTTCGACGGTGACGACGGTGCCCTCGGCGCCGCCCGCGGGGGCGATCTCGCCGAAGACGCCCCCCTCCACGGTGAGGGAATACGCCTCCCCGCCCTTGACGCGGGAGAGGATGGTCGTCCTGGAGACGGAGGCGACGGAAGCAACAGCCTCGCCGCGGAAGCCGAGCGTAAAGATGGCGGCAAGGTCCTCCGCCGAATGCAGCTTGGAGGTGGCGTGCGGCAGGAAGGCTGCCTTTAAGTCCTCTCTTGGGATGCCGCTGCCGTTATCCGTCACGCGGATGAGCTTCTTGCCGCCGCCCTCCACTTCAACGGAAATTTGTGTGGCGCCCGCGTCGATGGCGTTTTCGACGAGCTCCTTGACGACGGAGTAAGGGCGGTCGACGACCTCCCCCGCCGCGATGCGGTTGTAAACTTCGGGGGGCAGAATGTTGATCATTTGTTCTCCTTCCAGCGCACGATGAGCTGAAATGCCGCCATGGGCGTGAGGGTGTTGATGTCGAGGGCGGCAAGCTCGGCAAGGACGGGGCTCTCGTTCTGCGCCTCGGAAAAGGCCTCTTCGGGCGCATCCTCCGCGGGCACGGCGTTCTGTGCCCCGCGCGCGAGATCGTTCTTTTCGAGCTTTTTTAAGATGCGCCCCGCGCGCGAGGTGACTTCCTGCGGCACGCCCGCGAGCGCGGCGACTTCCACGCCGAAGCTGCGCGACGCCCCGCCGCGCACGATCTTGCGCAAAAAGACGATGGAGCCGTTGACTTCGCGGGCGTTTATCTTGTAGTTCTTGACCCCTTCGAGGCGGCCTTCGAGCTCGGTGAGTTCGTGATAGTGCGTGGCAAACAGCGTTTTTGCCCGTATTTTATCGTTGAGATATTCGATGACCGCCCAGGCGATGGAGAGCCCGTCATAAGTGCTGGTGCCGCGGCCCACCTCGTCGAGGATGAGAAGGGAGCGGGAAGTTGCGTTGCGCAGGATGTTGGCGACTTCCGTCATTTCCACCATGAAGGTGGAGCGGTCTAAAATGAGATTGTCGCTGGCGCCGATGCGCGTGAAGATGCGGTCGATGAGGGGGATGCGCGCCCGCTTTGCAGGCACGAAACAGCCGATGTGCGCCATGAGGGCGATGAGGGCGGTCTGGCGAAGGTAGGTGCTCTTGCCCGCCATGTTGGGGCCCGTGATGATCATCGTGCGCTCCTCTCCCCCGTCGAGATGGCAGTTATTGGGCACGAAGCGGTCTTTGGAGAGGGCTTCGACGACGGGATGACGGCCGTCCTCTATTTCAAGGGCGCCCTCCTCTAATATCTCAGGGCGGCAGTACTTATTTTCTTTGGCGACGACGGCGAAGGCGAGGAAGCAGTCGAGCTGCGCAACGGCGGAGGCGAGCTGCTGGAAGACGGGGATATTCCCCGAGAGCACGGACAAAATTTCCTCAAAGAGCTGCTCTTCAAGGCGCCCCGCGCGCTCGTCGCTGCCCAAAATTTTGCTTTCGAGCTCTTTGAGCTCGTCTGTCGTATAGCGCTCGCCGTTTGTCAGCGTCTGGCGGCGCACATAGGAATAGGGCACCTTCTCCTTGAAGGAGTTGCTCACCTCGATATAGTAGCCGAAGACGCGGTTGAAGCCCACCTTTAGGGTGCGGATGCCCGTGCGCTCGCGCTCGCGCGCCTCGAGGGCGGCGATCATGGTGCGGCTCTCCGTTCTCACGTCGCGCAGTTCGTCGAGCGTCTTGTTGTAGCCGCGGCGGATGTAGCCCCCCTCCTTGCGGGTGGTGGCGTTCTCGGCAATGGCGCCGTCTAAAAGAGCGCAAATTTCGCGCGTGTCGGCAAGGTCGTTAGCGATGGCGCGGAGGGGCTGGGAGGAAAAGCCCGTCAGCTGCATCTTGAGAGAGGGAATGGCGGCGAGCGAACGGGAGAGGGCGATGCAGTCCTGCGGCTGCAAGTTGCCGTTGGAGATGCGGCCCGTGAGGCGCTCGATGTCGCGCATGCCGCCCAAGAGGTCGGAGATGCCCATGCGCACGACAGTCGCATTCGCGAGTTCCTCGACGGCGTCGAGGCGGCGGTCGATCTTCTCCTGATCGAGGAGAGGCGTGATGAGCATGGAGGCAAGCTTCCTCGCGCCCATGCCCGTGCGCGTCTTATCCAAGAGCCATAAGAGGGAGCCGTAGCGCTTGCCCTCGGCGTTATTTTTCAAAATTTCGAGGTTGCGGACGGCGACGGGGTCGAGGGTCATATAGCCCGCGCTCTCGGAAAGGGTGAGGCGGTTGATGTTGGAGAGGGCGTGCTTCTGCGTCTCGCGAAGATACTCAAGCAGCGCCCCCGCCGCGATGGCTGCCATCGGTTTGCCGTCGATGCCCAAAGCCTCCAAAGAGGCGGCATGGAGCTGCTCTTTGAGGTTTTTTTCGGCGGAGGCAGCCGCGAACGCCCAGGGGAGATAGCAGGAAAAGGCGGGCAGAAGATGGCGCTCCACTTCCGCCGTCTCCTTGACGTCGAGAAGGAGCTCGTCGTTGCAGATGATCTCGGCGACGGAGAGATTGACAAGATGAGACAAAAGCGCATCCCTGTCCTCCTCGCAAGAGGCGCAGAATTCGCCCGTCGTGATGTCCGCCCAGGCGAGGGCGTACTGCCCCGAACGCTTGAAGGCGCAGGCGATGTAGTTGTTCTTGCGCTCGTCCAAAAGGCCGTCCTCGATGAGGGTGCCCGCCGAGACGACGCGGATGACGTCCCTGTCTACCATGCCGCGCCCCGCCTCCTTGGGGTCGGAGAGCTGTTCGCAGATGGCGACCTTCTCGCCCAGAGAGACGAGCTTGGAGATGTAAGTCTCCGCCGCGTGATAGGGCACGCCGCACATGGGAGCGCGCTCCTCGAGGCCGCAGTCCCGCCCCGTGAGCGTGAGATCGAGGAGCTTGGAGACGCGCACGGCGTCGTCGAAGAACATCTCGTAAAAGTCGCCGAGACGGTAGAAGATGACGCAGTCCTTGTACTGCTCCTTGATCTTCAGATAGTGCTCCATCATGGGGGAGAGAGCCATAGATGACCTCCTGTGAAAATACAAATTGGGGAAACTAATTGAAAAAGAGATCCGAGCAAGACAAGGAGCGCGAGGAAAACTTGAAGGAGCTTACTAAAACGTAAGTGACTGAAAGTTGCCGAAGCGCGACACCGTATTGCGACGGAGATATTTTTCAATCCAAAATACCGAACAGAGATATACCGTTTGCATGGTCGACGCGCAGATCCACAAACTCGCCGATCACGTTTTTCTCGCTTGCAAAGTAGCCCATGCGGCCCGCCTCGTTTCTTCCGAGATACAGCCCCTTCTTTTCGTCGTAGTCCTCGCACAAAATCTCTGTGACTTTGCCCACATATGCGAGCGATTTGAGCCGCGTGTTCTCGTTGACCGCCTCGACGAGGCGCATGATGCGCTCTTTGGAAACTTCCTCGGGGATGCGCCCCTCCATCTGAGCGGCTTTGGTGCCCGTGCGCGGGGAGTAGACAAAGGTGAAGGCGGAAGAAAAGTCCGCCTCCTTGACGAGGGAGAGCGTCTTTTCAAAGTCCTCCTCCGTCTCCGTGGGGAAGCCGACGATGAGATCGGTGGTAACGGCGCAGTTCGGGATGAGCTCGCGCAGCATCGCTATCTCTTCGAGGTACTTTTCGCGCGTGTAGCGGCGGTTCATCAAAGAGAGGATGCGGTCGCTCCCCGCCTGCACGGGAAGATGAAGCAGATTGCAAATTTTATCGTGCTTCTGCATGACGAGGGCGAGCTCTTTCGTAAAGTCCTTGGGGTGCGAAGTCATAAAGCGCAGGCGGAATTTGCCCTCGATTTGAGCGCAGCGGTCTAATAGCTCGGGGAAGGACATCCCGCCCTGCCCGTCACTGTTGTAGGAGTTGACGTTCTGGCCCAAAAGGGTAATTTCCTTATAGCCCTCTTTGATAAGCCCCTCCACTTCCTTTAAGATGAGCTCCGCCCGGCGGGAGCGCTCGCGCCCGCGCACATAGGGCACGATGCAATAGGTGCAGAAGTTGTTGCAGCCGTAGGTGATATTCACCCAGGCGTTGGGATAGCTCGTGCGCACGGGGGTGATGCCGTCCTCCGTCTCTTGCCGCTCCTCGCGGACAGCAAGCTGCTTCTTGTGCTTTTCGCGCAAATTGTCGATGAGGGCGCCGAGCTCTATAACGTTGTGCGTGCCGAAGATGATGTCGATGAAGGGAAATTTTTGCTTTAACAGCTGCGCCTTGCCCTCCTCCTGCGCCATACAGCCGCCGACGGCGACGATGAGGCCCTTCTTGCGCTTTTTGAGCTTTTTTAAGTTGCCGATGTTGCCGAAGGCGTGGTTTTCGGCGTTTTCGCGGATGCAGCAGGTGTTGAAGACGATGATGTCCGCCTCCTCCACATCGGAAACGGGGGAAGTGTAGCCCTTCTCCTCTAAAATGGCGGCGATCTTTTCCGATTCGTGGACGTTCATCTGGCAGCCGTAGGTGACGATATGGTAGTTCAAAGTGCGGATAAGACCTCCCCTACTTTTTGGTGGATGACGAGCTCGGCGGCGCCGTCCCACGGGGTCGGGTCGCGGTTGATGAGGACGAGGTGCTCGCCCTCAAAGTACTGCAAAAAGCCCGCGGCGGGATAGACAGTGAGCGAGGTGCCCGCGACGATGAGCAGATCGGCGGCGGAAATTGCACGGATGGCGCCGAGGATGGTCTTCTCCTCGAGCTGTTCGCCGTAGAGGACGACGTCGGGCTTGATGAGCCCCCCGCAGGAACAGCGGGGCACGCCCGTGCTCTCCTTGATGTATTCTGCGGAATAGCTCTTTCCGCAGGAGAGGCAGTGATTGCGGTAGACGCTGCCGTGCAGTTCAAAGACGCGCTTGGAGCCCGCCTTTTGATGAAGGCCGTCGATGTTCTGCGTGACGACGGCAAGCAATTTTCCCGCCCTCTCCCACTCGGCAAGTTTTTTGTGCGCCGCGTTGGGCTCGGCGTCTAAGGGGAGCATCTTATCGCGGTAGAAGCGGTAGAACTCCTCGGGATGGGCATAGAAGTAGGTGTCGCTCAAAATGGTCTCGGGCGGCACGTCGTATTTTTGGTTATAAAGGCCGTCCTGCGAGCGGAAATCGGGGATGCCGCTCTCCGTGGAGACGCCCGCGCCGCCGAAGAAGACGATGCGCGAGCTCTTGTCGACAAGTTCTTTGAGTGTTGCCATGGGCATTCTCCTCCTAATTAACAATTATATCACAAGACGCGCGATTTTTCAACCTGTGCCGCCGATCGCTTGCGATTTTTTTGCAAAAAAGCACATACTGCCGATAATGAAACGTGTGGGGAAAATTTTACTCTTTTTGGGCGCGGCGCTGCTTATCGCCCTGGCGGCGTTCGTTCTCTTTGCCTTTCTTGCGACGGCGAACGTTAAGCTGGAGCCCGAAAAGCTGCATCTTTCGGGGGCGCAGATAGAGCTCTTGGACGCCCGCGGGGAGAGAATGCAAACGCCCGCGGCGCGCGTCTCCTTCGAGGCGCTCCCCTCCCATCTTCCCGCCGCCTTTGTCGCCGTCGAGGACAAGCGCTTCTTTGAACACGGGGGGCTGGACGTCCTCCGCATCGGCAAGGCGGCGCTCAAAAACATCATGAGCTTTTCCGCCCGCGAGGGGGCTTCGACCATCTCGCAGCAGCTCATCAAAAATACCCATTTGACGCACGAAAAGACGCTTGTGCGCAAGCTTAAAGAGTGGAAGCTCACTTTGCAGCTGGAAAAGCGGTACACGAAGGAGCAAATTTTGGAGCTATACCTTAATTCCATCTACTTCGGGCACAGCGCCTTCGGGGTGGACAGCGCGGCGCGCTATTACTTCGGCAAGGACCCTTCCGAGCTTGTGCCCGCCGAGAGCGCGCTGCTTTCCGCCCTCGTGCGCTCGCCCAACCGCTATTCCCCCTTCCGCGACGAAAAGGCGTGCAAAAAGAGGAGAGATTTTGTGCTCTCCCTGATGCAGCAAGAGGGGTATCTCTCGGCGGCGGAGGCGGAGGAAGCGAAGAAAACGCCGCTGCCCGAGAGCCCGCACGAGACGAAAATTTCCGCTTACGCGGCGCTCGTCTTTGAGGAGCTTGCAGAGCTCTTTCCCGAGCTCACGGGCGGGGAGCTTATCGTGGAGACCTACTTCGAGCCCGCCTTGCAGGAGGAGATGGAACGCTTTTCCCCCGAGACGGACTGCGTGCTCGCGGCGGCGAAAAAGGAGCGGCACGCGCTCATCGCCTATCATTCGACGTGCGGGGAGATACGAAGGAGCCCGGCTTCCCTCATCAAGCCGCTCGGGGTGTATGCGCCCGCCCTCGAGGAGGGCGTCCTCTCCCCCGCCACTCCCCTTTTGGACGAGCCCGTCTCCTTCGGGGGGTACTCTCCCAAGAACTACGACGGCAAGTGTTTGGGCTATGTGAGCGCGCGGGAGGCGCTTGCAAGAAGCCTCAATATCCCCGCCGTCAAGGTGATGAACAGCCTCTCGCCTCAAAAGTGCGCCGATCATTTAAGAAAAATGGGGCTGCCCGTCCTGCCCGAGGACGAAACGCTCCCCCTCGCCCTCGGCGGCATGAGGGAGGGCTTTACCATGCAGGAGCTGCTCTCCGCCTATCTGACGCTCGCAGACGGCGGGCTGTTTGCGCCCGCCCGCACCATTGCCCGCGTTTTGAGCGGCGAAAAAGTGCTCTATGAGCGGGCGGACAACAGGACGCGCGCCCTTTCCGAGGGCACGGCGTATCTCCTTTCCGATATGCTGCACACGGCGGCGACGGAGGGAACGGCGAAGAAGCTGAAGGCGCTCCCCTACTTCGTGAGCGCCAAGACGGGCACGGGCGGCACGGAAAAGGGCAATACGGACGCCTATGCCGTGGGATACACCTCGGAGCACGCCCTCGGCGTGTGGATGGGAATGAGGGATAACTCCCCCATCGCCGCGACGGGCGGCGGCGAGCCCGCAAACGAGCTTTTGGCGCTCTTTGAGGCGCTCTACGGGGAACGGACGCCCGAAAAATTTGTGCGCCCCGAGAGCGTCGTTGAAGCGGCGCTCGACAGGGAAGAATATGAAAGAGCGCACAGGCTGGTGCTCTTTGACCCCAAGGGACCACAATATCTTGCCAAAAAGGAGCTCTTTTTGCGGCAGTTTTTGCCGCAGACGGTGAGCGATTCTTTTTCCCGCCCGCACATCGAGACACCGCATATCTCCTTAGAGAACGGCACGGTGTGCATCCGCCTTCCCTCTGCACCCTATTACGATTTAGAGGTGGTGCGCGAGGGGGGCGGTGAGAAAAGGACGGTCTATCGGGGCAAGTGGCGGGAGATCGTCTGCGACGGCAGTGTCCGGGCGGGCGTTTGCTATACCTATACCGTCATCCCTTCATTCGGGGGCGTGGAGGGAGAGCGGGTCGCGCTGCCCTCCGTCTGCCCCGAAGAAAAGGGCGCCCTGCCCGAAGATTGGTGGGAATGAGCGGAAAAAGGCAAGGAATACGATAAGGATGGTGAACTCCTTCCGCCGCGCGGCCGCAAAGCGGTCGCGCGGCACCTCCCTCTCAGAGGGAGGCAAGAAAAGGCGGGAAAAGGTGAGGCGCGCCGCCTTCCGAGGGGAAGCCTTTTAACTCCCTTGCCTCCCTCCATGAGGGAGGTGGCACGGCGCAGCCGTGACGGAAGGAGTTATGGTGCACGCGCAGATCCAACTTTACAACCCTCCCGCCTCACTCCGTTCGGAAACCTCTCTGCGTTCGGCACCCTCCCTTACACAGGGAGGGCTTAGGGAAAGAGCGCTTTCTCGCCCCTTACACAGGGAGGGCTGAAATGAGGAATTTACTCCCTCAGGCTCGCTTCGCTCGCCAGCTCCCTCGGGGAGGGAGCCAAGGGGAAGAACGTCAATTTCCTTGCCTCCCTCCATGAGGGAGGTGGCACGGCGCAGCCGTGACGGAAGGAGTTATGGTGCGCGCGCAAAACCAACTTTACAACCCTTCCGCCTCACTTCGTTCGGAACCCTCTCTGCGTTCGGCACCCTCCCTTACACAGGGAGGGCTAAACTAAGGCGATGCACGAAACGGAAAAGGTGAGGCGCGCCGCCCGCATTTTTGCGGGCGGCGCGCCGTCATGATACAATAAACTTAGTCTTCACTTAAATCATAGACTTCCCGGCTCGCCATCGCCTCCTCCATGAGGCGGGCAACGTCGAGCTTTCCCTCCTCCTCTTCGACGAAGGAGAGCTTGGGCTTGATGGCGGGGAATTCGGGCAAAAATACCGTACAGCAGTCCTCGTAGGGGAGGACGGAGGTCTCGTACGTGCCGATCTTGCGCGAGAGGGTGATGATCTCGTCCTTATCAAAGCCGATGAGGGGGCGCAGGACGGGCAGCGTGACGACGGCGTTGGAGGAAGTGATGCCCTCGATGGTCTGGCTGGCAACTTGGCCCAAACTTTCGCCCGTGATGAGGCACTGCCCGCCGATGCTCCGCGCAAAGCGCTCTGCAAGACGGTACATGAAGCGGCGAAGGAGGGTGACGTTGAGCTCGGCGGCGCACTTTGCGTGGATCTCCTCCTGGATATGCGCCACGTTGAGCGTTGTGAGCCGCGCCGAATGGGAGAAGCGGGCGAGCTCGCGGGCGAGCTCCTTCACCTTCTCCTTGGCGCCGTCGTTGGTGTAGGGATAGCTGTGGAAATGCAAAAGCTCCACGCTCATGCCGCGCTTTGCCATCATGTAGCCCGCGACGGGAGAGTCGATGCCGCCCGAGATGAGCAGCACCCCTTTGCCCGAAGTGCCGACGGGCATACCGCCCACGCCCGCCTCGAAGGCGGAGAAGACGAGCGCCGTGCCGTTCTCGCGGATGTCGAGAAAGACGGTGTGCTGCGGGGCATGGACGTCCACTTTGAGGGCAGGGTTTTGATCGAGTAGGTACCCCCCCACCTCGGCATTGAGCTGCATGGAGGTCTTCGGATACTTCTTATCGGCGCGGTGGGTATCCACCTTGAAGGTGCCCTCTTTGGGGCAGACTTCTTTGGCGGCTGCGAACAGCTCCCCCATCGAGGTGCCCGTCGAAAGCCCGACGGAATAGGAATGCACGCCGAAGACGCGGGAGATACGCTCGCAAATTTCCTCGGTGCGGCTCTCGTCGAAACAGGCGACGAGATAGCGGCCGCTCAAACGGTGCAGTTCGTGTTTGAGGCCCTTCAAGGCGCGCTCCAAATTGACGGAAAAGACGCGCTCGAAATAGCCCCTGTTCTTGCCCTTTAAGTGGATCTCCGCATAGCGGATGATGATGACTTTTTCCATATTCAACTCCTTGCGGTGCGGGCGATGAGTTCGCGCGCCGCGCTGTTGGCAGCCTCTGCTGCCGCGATCACTTCCTCCTCCGTCGTCGCGGGCGAAAAGCTGAAGCGGAGGACGCCTTGAAGATACTCCTTTGTGACGCCGCAGGCGGTGATGACGCGGCTTGTGGGGTGCTTGGAGGAGCAGGCGCTGCCCGTGCCCACTATGACGCCGCGCTCTTCAATAAGGCGCTGCAAAATTTCGCCGCGCAAGTTTTTTGCCGCAACGGTGAGGATGTAGGGCGTGCCGTCCTTCGGCGAGATGCGCGTGAAGATGCCCTTATCGAGCGCGGAAGAGAGCTGTTCGCGGTAAGTTTTCAGGCGGGAAAACTCGCTCTCGAGCGTCATAAACTTCTTCTTTGCCGCCGCCGCGAAAGCGAGGATGCCGAAGACATTCTCCGTGCCGCTGCGAAAGCCCCCCTCCTGTCCGCCGCCGAAGATGAGGGGGGAAAGGGAAACGCCCTTGCGCTTCAAAAGCGCGCCCGTCCCCTTCAAGCCGCCGATCTTGTGGGCGCTGATCGCATAGAGGTCGATCTCGGGCGTAAGACGGAATAAAAGCTTGCCGAACGCCTGTACGCCGTCGCTCATGAAGAGGCAGCGCGGGTTCTTGCTTTTGACCGCTTTGGCGATGGAAGCGATGTCGTTGACGGCGCCCGTCTCGTTATTGACATGGACGAGGGAGACGAGCGTCGTCTTCTCGTCGACAAGGGACAAGAGCGCCTCCCCATCCACGCTGCCGTCGCCTTTAAGGGGCGCGAAGCGGGGCTCGACGCCGCAGTTTTTGAGCTCTGTAAAGCTCTGATAGACGGCTGCGTGCTCCCCCGCGCTCGTCACCGCATTGCCGCGGCGGGCGGCGGAAAAAATAGCCGTATTATCCGCCTCCGAGCCGCAGGAGGTAAAGATGAGCTCATAGCGCGCCTTGTCGGCGATACAGGAAAGCAGAAATTCGCGTGCGCGGCGCACTTCCTCATGCACCAAGACCCCTCCGCCGTAGAGTGCAGAGGGGTTGAAAAATTTTTCATGCAGATAGGGAAGCGCCGCCTCGACCGCCCCTTCATCGGGACGGGTGGTGGCCGCATTATCGAGATAGATCATACTTAGTTGGGTTCGTACTTGCTCCTGCCTGCGGCGCGCACGAGATACTCCAAAATTTCGCGGCGAGCCTCGATGATGACGAGCACCTTCTCCACGGACGAGGAATAGAGGATATAGAAGAATTCCTTGCCCGTAGCGGGCTCCTCGTTGGGGGTCATATAGAGGATCTGCTTCTTGGAAAGGCCCGCCCGCGTGCGCTCGAAGGAATCTTTAGAGCAGCTGCCGATCTTGAGCATCTGGTCGGCCTTGAGCGTACGAAGGAATTTGCGCCTCTTGCCGTTGAAGACTTTGGAGATGCGCAGTTCGTCCTCCACGAAGTGATAGTCGAAGCTCACGTTATAGCGCCGCCTGAAGATGAGCAGAAACACCGCAATGAGCACGCCCATGAAAAAGAAGCTCAAAGAAAAGAGCACGTTGAAGATGCGGCCGACGGTTTCGAGGTCCTCACTGCCCAGCGCCATGGAGATGGAGGGCAGTCCAAAGAGAAACAGATAGAGCCCGGAGAGCGCGAGAAAGACGATGCCGGCAATGGTGAGGCCGTTGTTGAGCTTCTCCTCCTTTGCCGCGTTGACGGGCACCGCGCTCTCCTCATATAACATCTCGCGGTTCATTTAGAATGCCACCTTCCCTTCGTAGATCTTCTGGACGTTGCCCGTCAAAATGACACGGCCGTCCGAGCGGTAGCGCACGATGAGGTCGCCGCCGCGGAGCTTGACGGTGATGTCGGTATCCTTCTTGCAGAAGCCCTTCAAAACGCAGGCGACCGCCGCCGCTGCCGCGCCCGTGCCGCAGCCCCACGTTTCGCCGTTGCCGCGCTCCCACACGCGCATCTTGATGGTGTACTCGTTGACGACGCGGATGAACTCCACATTGGTCTTGCCGGGGAAGTATTTGCTGTTTTCGATCTTGGGGCCGAGCGTTTGGACGGGCACGTCGTCCACCTTCTTGGAGAAGATGACGCAGTGCGGGTTGCCCATGTTGACGAGGGTGACGGGATATACTTCGCCGTCGATCTCCATCGGCTCGTCGACGATCTGCTCCCCTTCCCAGACGGAGGGGATCTTCTTGCCCTGAAAGACGGGCTCGCCCAGATCGACGCTCGCCGAAGTCACCACGCCGCCGAAGGAGAAGACGGTGACGTCCTTGACGCCGCTGCCCGTTTCGATCTTCATCTGATCGCCCTTGACCATGCCCTTTTCGTGCAGGTACTTGGCGACGCAGCGGATGGCGTTGCCCGCCATCATGCCCTCCGAGCCGTCCTGGTTGAAGATGCGCATCTTGGCGTCGGCGACGTCCGACTTTTCGATGAGCACGATGCCGTCGCCGCCGATGCCGTAGTGACGGCTGACAAAGTTGATAGCCAGCGATTCGGGGCAGGTGATGCGGCCGTCCGTGTTGTCGAAATAGATATAGTCATTGCCGCAGGACTGCATCTTGACGAAGTCGAGCTGCATCTTTTGCTTGCGCAGGCGGTTGATGTCCACGAGCTCGGTGTTGTACTCGGTGAACTTGCTGGCGATGATGTCGCAGAGGGCGTTGGCGGTATCGAGCGAAGTCAAAACGGTGATGCCGAGAAGAATGGCGTGATGATGGAGCTCGATATAGTCGGCGATGGAGTCGACGTCCGTCTTGCCCGTGTAGATGACATAGTCGATCTTGCCCTCGTCCATGAGTTTCGAGACCTGCTTGGTGGCCTTCAGCCGGTCGACGACGGTGACGTCGATGCCGAGGTCGGAGATGACCTTGGCGGTGCCCGCCGTCGCGTACAGCGTGCAGCCGAGATCGGCGAACTTCTTGGCGATGGAGACGATCTCGAACTTGTCCTGATCGTTGACGGTGAAATAGACGCCAACGGGACGATCGTGCGTGGGATGGCACATCTTGAAGCCCGCGGAGACGAGCCCCTTGAAAAGCGCTTCCTCGATGGTCTTGCCGATGCCGAGCACTTCGCCCGTCGACTTCATTTCGGGGCCGAGCTGAGAGTTGACGTCGTTGAGCTTTTCGAAGCTGAAGACGGGCACCTTGACGGCGACGTAGGGCGAATTGGGATAGAGCCCCGTGCCGTAGCCGAGGTCGCGCAGGCGGGAGCCCACCATGATCTTGGTGGCGAGCTCCACCATGGGAACGCCCGTCACCTTGGAGATATACGGGATGGTGCGCGACGCACGGGGGTTGACCTCGATGACGTAGAGCTTGTTCTCGTAGATGAGGTACTGGATGTTGATGAGCCCCTTCGTCTTTAAGGAGATCGCAAGCTCGGTCGAGATGTCCACCACCGTCTTGAGCATCGCGTCGCTCAAATGATAGGGCGGATAGACCGCGATGGAGTCGCCAGAGTGCACGCCCGCGCGCTCGATGTGCTGCATGATGCCGGGGATGAGCACGTCCACACCGTCCGAAATGGCGTCCACTTCGAGCTCGGTGCCCATGAGGTACTTATCGCAGAGCACGGGGTTTTCGATGTGCTGGGCGAGGATGACGTCCATATAGCGGGAGATGTCGTTCTCCGTGAAGGCGATGGTCATGTTCTGCCCGCCGATGACGTACGAGGGGCGCAGGAGCACGGGATAGCCGAGCATTTCGGCGGCTTTTATCGCCTCCTCCTTCGTCATGACGGTGACGCCCTTGGGACGGGCGATCTCGAACTGCTCCAAAAGTTCGTCGAAGCGCTCGCGATCCTCCGCCCTGTCCACGCTGTCGGCACTCGTGCCGAGGATGGGCACGCCCGTCTTATCGAGATAGCCGCACAGCTTGATGGCGGTCTGCCCGCCAAAGGTGATGACGACGCCGTAAGGCTTTTCCACGTCGATGACGTTCTGCACGTCCTCGGGGGTCAGCGGCTCGAAATACAGCCTGTCCGCCGTGTCGAAGTCGGTGGAGACCGTCTCGGGGTTGTTGTTGATGATGATGACCTCGTAGCCGAGCTCTTTGAGCGTCCACACGCAGTGGACGGAGGAGTAGTCGAACTCGATGCCCTGCCCGATGCGGATGGGGCCCGAGCCGATGACGATGATGCGCTTTTTGCCGCTCCTGTCGACGAAGGGCTTGGCTTCGTCGTGATCGAGCTCGTCGTAGGTCGAATAGAAGTACGGGGTCTGCGCCGCGAACTCTGCCGCGCAGGTATCGACCATCTTGAAGCAGGCGCGCCTGTGCATGGGGAGCGCATGGCCGCTGTACTTTTCGAGCACCTTATCGGGATAGCCGAGCTTCTTGCCGCGAAGATATTCCTCCTCGGTAAGCTCTTTGCCCGTGACGGCGCGCTCGAAACGCACCAGATTGCGCAGCTTGCAGAGGAACCAGCGGTCGATCTTGGTGACAGCGAAAATTTCGTCGGGGGTGATGTCCGCCTTCAAAGCGGCGTAGACGGCAAAGAGGCGCTCGTCCGTCGTCTTGTGGAGCTCCAAAAGCAGCTCCTCGCGGCTCATTTCCATGAACTTGGGGTGGTTGAGGTCGGAGAGGGAAATTTCCGCGCCGCGCACCGCCTTCATGATCGCCTGCTCGAAGGAAGTACCGATCGCCATCACTTCGCCCGTCGCCTTCATGCGGGAGCCGAGCTCGCGCTTGGCATAGAGGAATTTATCGAAGGGCCACTTGGGGAGCTTGACGACGACGTAGTCGATGGCGGGCTCGAAACAGGCGTACGTCTTGCCCGTGACGTCGTTTTTGATCTCGTCGAGGGTGTAGCCGAGGGCGATCTTGGTCGTCACCTTGGCGATGGGATAGCCCGTCGCCTTACTTGCGAGCGCCGAGGAGCGCGAGACACGGGGGTTGACCTCGATGACGGCGTATTCGAAACTGTCGGGATGCAGGGCAAACTGCACGTTGCAGCCGCCCTCGATGCCGAGCTCGGTGATGATCTCGAGCGCCGCCGTCCGCAGCATCTGATAGTCCTTGTCGGAGAGGGTGAGGGCGGGCGCGACGACGATGGAGTCGCCCGTGTGCACGCCGACGGGGTCGAAGTTTT
The DNA here is from genome assembly GCA_944363045.1 of uncultured Clostridia bacterium. Lineage (GTDB taxonomy): Bacteria > Bacillota > Clostridia > Christensenellales > Borkfalkiaceae > Gallimonas. The sequence goes on from CALVTT010000014.1 coordinate 30,144, forward strand.
CCATCGAGCAGACGGTGAGCACGTTCCCCGCGCTGTCGCGCAGCACTTCGAACTCGATCTCCTTCCAGCCGCCGATGTACTTTTCGATGAGCACCTGCGTGATGGGCGAGAGCATGAGCCCGTTGTGGGAGATGAGGCGAAGCTCCTCCTCGTCGTGCGCGACGCCGCCGCCCGCGCCGCCCAGCGTGAACGCGGGACGCACGATGACGGGATAGCCGAGTTTTTCTGCGATCGCGACGCATTCGTCCACCGTATAGGCGATGTCGGACGGGACGACGGGCTGATGGATCTTTTCCATCGTCTCCTTGAAGAGTTCGCGGTCCTCCGCCCGATCGATCGCATCGAGCTTGGTGCCGATGAGCTTGACGCCCCATTCATCCAAAAAGCCCGATTTTGCGAGCTTGCAGCCCATCGTAAGGCCGGTCTGGCCGCCGAGGGAGGCGAGGAGGGAGTCGGGGCGCTCCTTGATGATGATGCGCTTTAAGCTGTCCTCGGTGAGGGGTTCGAGGTAGATCTCGTCTGCGAGCATCTTGTCCGTCATGATGGTCGCAGGGTTGGAGTTGCACAGGACGACGTTGACGCCCGCATCCTTCAGAACGCGGCACGCCTGCGCGCCCGCATAGTCAAATTCCGCCGCCTGACCGATGACGATGGGTCCCGATCCGATGACAAGTACCTTTTTGATGTCGCTTCTCTTAGGCATGGTGCGCCTCCTTGTTCATTTCGGCGAGGAACTCGTCGAAGAGGTAGTTCGCGTCGTGCGGGCCGCCGCACGCTTCGGGGTGGAACTGCACGGTGAAGGCGTGCAGCCCGGGATAGTTGACGCCTTCGCAGGTGTTGTCGTTGGCGTTGACGAAGGTGACCTCCCCCACGCCCTTTAAGGAGTCGGAGACGACTTCATAGCCGTGGTTCTGCGAGGAGATGAACACCTTGCCCGTGGAGACCTGCCGAACGGGCTGGTTGGCGCCCCGGTGGCCGTACTTCATCTTGTGCGTCTTGCCGCCCATCGCGAGGGCGAAGAGCTGATGCCCGAGGCAGATGCCGAACACGGGGAGCTTGCCCGCGAACTTTCTGATCTCCTCGATGACGGCGGTGTTTTCCTCGGGGTCGCCGGGGCCGTTGGCGAGCATGATGCCGTCGGGATGGAGGGCAAGAGCCGCCTCCGCCGTCGTATCGGCGGGCACTTCGATGACATGGCAGCCGCGCTTTTTGAGCTCCTTGACGATGTTGCCCTTGGCGCCGAAGTCATACAGAACGACGCGCTTGCCGTCCTCCGGGCCGCTCTCGCGGATCTCGTGTCCCGTGACGGACTTGACGGCATCCTTCACCTTGTAGCCCTTGAGAACGGAGAGATCTTTGAGGGGCTCGAAGGTGATGGCGGCAGGCATGACGCCCGCCTCGCGCACGATCTTGGTGAGTTCGCGCGTGTCGACGCCGTACACCGCGGGGATATTCTGCGACTTGAGGTAGTCCTCGATCGTCCCCTTGCAGCGGAAGTTGGAGGGATCGTCGCACTTCTCGCGCACGATGTAGCCGCTCACCCAGCACTTGCCGCTCTCGCAGTCCTCGGGGATCATGCCGTAGTTGCCGATGAGGGGGAAGGTCTGCGTGACGATCTGCCCGTAGTAGCTCGGGTCGGTGAGGGTCTCGATGTACCCCGTCATGCCCGTCGTAAAGACGAGCTCGCCCACGACTTCGCGCTCGGCGCCGAAGGAATACCCTTCAAACACCTTTCCGTTTTCCAGCGTTACATATACTTTCTTATCCATGCGTATCTCCCGCTCATTTCATCAGTTTGCACATGACCGCCTTCTGTGCGTGCAGGCGGTTTTCCGCTTCGTCGAAAATTTCGTCGGCGTGCGCTTCGAAGACATCCGCCGTGATCTCCTCCCCGCGGTGGGCGGGCAGGCAGTGGAGCACCATTGCCCCCTCGTTTGCCGCCTTCATCACTTCGGCGTTGACCTGATAGCCCTTGAACGCCTTTTCGCGATTCTCCTTTTCGCCTTCCTGACCCATAGACGCCCAGACGTCGGTGTAGATGACGTCGGCTGCGTGCGCCGCCGTTTCGACGTCCTCCGTCATCATGAATTCGCCGTTCTCCTTCGCCCACTTCACAAGCTCCGCGTCGGGCTCATAGCCCTTGGGGCAGGCGATGGAGAACGCCATGCCCGTCTTGATGGCGCCCACCATCAGAGAGTTCGCCATGTTGTTGCCGTCGCCCACGAAGCACATTTTGAGCCCCTTGAAGGAGCCCTTGCGCTCGCGGATGGTCATGAGGTCGGCAAGCACCTGGCAGGGGTGGCAGTAGTCGGTAAGCCCGTTGATAACGGGGATCGAACCGTACTTTGCAAAGTCCTCCACTTCCTTCTGCGCGAAGGTGCGGATCATGACGCCGTCGAGATAGCGGGAAAGGACGCGCGCGGTGTCCTCCACGGGCTCGCCCCTGCCGATCTGCAGGTCGTGGTTGGAGAGGAAGAGACCGTAGCCGCCCAGCTCGTAGATGCCCGTCTCGAAAGAGACGCGGGTGCGCGTCGAGGACTTCTGGAAGATCATGCCCAGCTTTTTGCCCTTGAGGTAGGGGCGGAAGATGCCGTTCTGGCGCTCGTATTTGAGCTGATCGGCCAAATTTAAGATGGTGAGGATCTCCTCACGGGAAAGATCGCCGAGCTTTAATAGATGTTTCATTTTGCTAATACCTCGCGTAATATAGTCAGACCTTCGTCCATTTCCGTCTTGGTGATGTTGAGGGGGGGCACGAGGCGCACTCTTTCGTGCGCGGTGAGCACCAAAAGCCCCCTTTCAAGGCATTGTTTTGCGATCTCTTTGGCGGGATTTTCCACTTCGAGCCCGATCATGAGCCCGAGGCCGGTGACCCTTTTCACGCCGTCAAAGCCCTTGAGCTTGGCGCGCAGATACTCCGCTTTGCCCTGCACTTCAAGGAGGAAGTTTTCGGTGAGGCGGGAGAGGATGCTGACGGCACCCGCACAGCAGACGGGGTTGCCGCCGAAGGTGGAGCCGTGATCGCCAGGCTGCAAGGTGTGCTCGCACTTTTCAAAAAAGAGGCACGCCCCGATGGGGAGCCCGCCGCCCATGCCCTTGGCGGTCGTCATGATGTCGGGCAAAATGCCGTAATGTTCGTAGGCATAGAGTTTGCCCGTCCTGCCGTTGCCGCACTGCACTTCGTCGCAGATGAGGAGGATGTCGCGCTCGTCGCAGAAGGTACGAAGCGCCTGCACAAAGCCTTTTTCGAGCGCCTGAACGCCGCTTTCGCCCTGCACGCACTCGATGATGACCGCGCAGGCGTTCTCGCTCTCTCTTTTGACCGCCTCGATGTTCGCATCCACCGAGACGACTTCGGGCACGAAGGGGCCGAAATAGCGGTGGAAGGCGGGCTGACCCGTCGCCGTGAGCGTGAAGAGCGTCCTGCCGTGAAAGCTGCCGTTCAGAGAGATGATCTTCTTCCGCCCCTCGCCGTACTTTTCGAAGGAGTACTTGCGGGCTGCCTTCAAGGCGCATTCGTTGGCCTCCGCGCCCGAATTGGCGAAGAAGACGCGCTTTGCCCCCGTGCGGAAGCACATAAGCTCTGCGAGTTCGACCTGCGGCTCCGAATAGTAGTAGTTGCTGACGTGCTGGATGCGCGAAAGCTGGTCGATGACCGTCTCCTTCCACTTTTCGTCGTTCGCGCCGAAGATGTTGACGGCGATGCCCGAGCCGAAGTCGACGTAGCGCTTGCCGTCGCTGCCGAAAAGGGTCGCTCCCTCGCCGCGCTCGATGGCGACGGGGAAGCGGGAGAAGGTCTCCGCCATGTAGGTGCTGTCGAGTTGCTTTATCGTTGAAAATTCCATAGCGTTGTGAAAGTGCCGCGCTGCCTGCGCGATTGTAAAATATTTTGAAAAAGGCGATCGAACCCTTGTTCAGTCGCCCTTTACAAACATGGTGCCCATGCCCTCGTCGGAGAGCAATTCGAGCAAAATGGAATGCTTGACCCTGCCGTCGGTGATGAACACGCGGTTCACACCCCGGCGGATGGCCTCTTTGCAGCAGTTGATCTTGGGGATCATGCCCCCCGAGATGACGCCCTCGTTGATGAGGGAGGGAATGTCGGAAACGAACACCTTGCGGATGAGGGTGTCCTCGTCGTCCTTGTCGCGGAGCAGGCCGCGGATGTCCGTCATCAAAATGAGGCTCTCCGCCCCCAACGCCCCCGCAATGGCGGAAGCCGCCGTATCGGCATTGACGTTGTAGATATGCCCCTCGCTGTCGTAGCCAACGGTGGAGATGACGGGAAGATAGCCGTTTTGAAGGCTATCGGTGATGATGTCTGTATTGACGGAGACGATCCTGCCCACATAGCCGAGCTCCTCGCTCTCCTTTTCGCACAGGAGCATACCGCCGTCGATGCCGCACATACCGACGGACTTGGCGCCCAACATCTCGAGACGGTGCACGAGCTCCTTGTTCACCTTGCCCGCGAGCACCATGCGCACGACTTCCGCCGTCTCCTCGTCGGTGTAGCGGAGGCCGTTCACGAAACGCGACTCGACGCCCATTCTTTTGAGCGTTTCGGAAATTTCGGGGCCGCCGCCGTGCACGAGCACGACGTTGATGCCGACAAAGCGCAGGAGGGTGAGATCGCGCATGACCAATTTTTTAAGCTCCTCGCTCACCATGGCGTTGCCGCCGTACTTGATGACGAGCACTTTGTTCTGGTATTTTTCGATGTAGGGCATCGCCTCTAAGAGGAACTCTGCCTGCCTTTCCTTTTCGGTCACGTTCTGTAATCTCCGTTGATCTTGACGTAGTCGTAAGTGAGGTCGCACCCCCACGCCGTTGCCTCTGCCTCCCCTTCGTTGAGCTCTATTTCGATGAAGATCTCCTTTTCCGAGAGCACGCGCTTGGCAAAGTCCTCCGAGAAGGGCAGGGCGCTCCCCTGCTTGTAGGCGGGAAGAAGGCCCGCCGCCGAGCGGAACGCGACGTCGATCTTCATGGGGTCGAGGTCTGCCCCCGCATAGCCGAGGGCGCACATCACGCGGCCGCCGTTGGCATCC
>CALVTT010000015.1 GCA_944363045.1 uncultured Clostridia bacterium
ATAGAGGCTATGTGATAATCAACACTTTTAACCTAATTTTTGACTCTATATTTTTGACTTTATTATACAAGGAGGAACCCTTCGGCATCAATACGCTGTTTGCCATCAGTTACGCCGCCCTGATCGAACGCACCAGTCTGAAAAAACTCGCCTTTTCCCCCGACGGCTACACCGTCATCCCCAACCTCTCCAAGATCGACAGCTCCCTGCGCGACCTCATCTATGCGATCATGAACACGAATATGCACCTCGAGGACGCGTGTATCCTCCGCGGGCACATCCTCATGCTGTTCATGGAGATCTCAAAGAGCCTTGTCGCGTACGAGCAATACGGGGCGCACTATATCAAAAAGATCCAGCTCTACATCAAGCACCACCTCAACCAGAAGATCTCCCTTGACGACATCGCCAGGGAAGTCGGCTACCACAAATCATACGTTGCGACCCAATTCAAGGCCCATACGGGCAAGACGATCATGCAGACGGTCAACGAACTGCGCATCTCCAAGAGCCTTCGTATGCTGCGCGATACGGGGCTGACCGTCTCCGAGATCGCAAAGCAGGTCGGTTTTCCCTCCTATGCGCAAATGGTACATGAATTCAACAAGACGATCGGGATGTCTCCCAACGCCTGCAGGAAGGCCTTTCAGAACGACGAGCTCGACTACGACAATCCGCAGTACAGCTCCATCGCGATCCGCATCAGCGAGGAGGACTATCTGCTGGACGACACCTCGTTCACCCATGCCTTCTACAAGAAAAACCTCGACTCCAAGTCCAAGACGCTCATCAACTATTGATGCGCAGTGCGCAAGCGGCGGGGGCTTCCCGAAAGGAAGCCCCCGCCGCTTATGTTTGCGTTTTGAAATTCAGGCGAACAGGTCGCCGAGAAGGGTCTTGAGTGCAACCTGCGCATAGACGCGGTGCATGAAGTCGTTGGGATGGTTGACATTGTTGGAGAGCGTGTCCTGCAAGCTCTTGCGTTCGAGGAGCAGCTCATGCACGGCAGTCACGTTCGCGCAGGCGACCCCTTGCGTCTCCTGTTCTATGGCAAGCAGCGCACGCGGATATTCCCTGTGATAGCGCAGAATGGACGACCCCGCCGTAAATGCGACCAAAGGGTTGGGCAAAATGGGCGAGATGAGCAAAAATTCCGTATGCGGGCATACAATGCGGATCTTGCGCATGATACTGCGCAGCCGCTCCGAAAATACCTCCGGCCGGAACACGCCGCCGTCGTTCATGCCGAACGCAAGGATGACGAGATCGGGCTTTGCTGAGATGACGCCCGCAAGATTTTCATCCCGCTCCGCCCAATCGGTGCACTTCCCGCTCACCGAGCAGTTGACATGCTTGATCTGTACACCGGATCTATCCAAAAGAAAATCGACGATCATCTGCGCATACGGCCTGCAATAGGGCGGTTTGCGGATATCCTGCATCCCGCTCGCAGCCCAACCGTATGTGATGCTGTCCCCGTAGCTCACCACGGTCACCGGGCGATTTTCCCCGAGCAGCCGCAGCAAGTGGGGGAATTTTTCGCTCTTCCCCTGCGTGACGTCATAGATATTGCTCTCTGCGTGAGAATAACTGACAGCGATCTGCCAGGCGCGCATTCCCTCCCGATCGGAAAACAGGTCGCCCGTGCGCCACGCCCCCAGCGCGTCCGCCGACGCCATCCGATCGTCGCGCGAGGCGTCAAATTCGGAAAAGCGATGATCGTTCCATAAGAGGCGGGGAATGCTCCCCTCCCGCACGATCTCGAGTTCCCCATACTCATTGACGCGATAGTCGGCTCCCTCCCGATATGTCGTGCGAAGGTCTCCTCTCCTGACCGAGATCACCCTGCGGATGGGGAACGCAAGGCGAAACGGCCTGAGTTCCCCGAGCGCATTCTCCAAGACAAAGACGCTCTCCCCCAACACGGTATCTCCCTTCCAGAAGGGCCTTACATATTCCTCGCAGACATACTCTTTCAAATCAGCCATACGCACTCTCCTCTTTTCAGCTTCCGAACGGTTCTTATCCCGTAGCGCAGCTGCGCCCGCGGAAATGGCTTCATTATAAGACCTGCATGGGGAGCTGTCAAGATTCCCACAAAAAATCGCCCGAAATATTTCAAAGCGATCATTCGATATATTTTCTTTTCCTGCTGCCCGTCACATCATGAGCGCACCGTTCAGCGCAAACCGCTGTTTTTCGGAGAGGCGGTACAGGCGAACGGCGCGGTCCGTCTTAAGGCGCAGTAGGCAGAACGAATAAAAGACGAGCGCAGCAACGGCGAGAAACGCTGTAACGGCAATGGCGGGGAGGCTCCATATATCCGAAAACGACCCGCTGCCCAGCGTCGGGACGAGCATCCCGCCAAAATTGTAGACAGCGTGCAGCCCGATACAGATCATCAAATTCCCTGTACAAAGCAGAACGACGGCGAACATCGCGCCGATGAGGAAGGTGTATCCCGCCTGCAAGAGGGTGGGTCCCATCCCTCCGCCTGAAAAAAGATTGAGAAGGTGCATCGCCCCGAACACCGCTGCGGAGACAAGTACGGCGGCAGTCCGTTCGCGCCTTTCTGCGCCAAAGTGCTGCAGCATGAGCGGAAAAACGATCCCGCGGAACGTCAGCTCCTCGAACGATGCCACAAAAATACATTCCAGCGCGAATAAAACGATCTCATCAGCTCCTGCCGTCACGACGGCAGTCCCCGAAAAGAGCGCGATCAAAGGCGCATTGTTCAAAGAGACCAAAAAAGCGGGCAGCACCTTCGGCATACTCCCCTTTTGCAGGCGAGGATCGCATAAGAACCCAAGCTGCCGATGCAGAATGAGCATTGCCGCCAGCCCCGCCGCCCGGCAGACGATCATCCCGGACAAGGAGGCATTGAGCATATCTTCCGAAAGCAGCGCCCCCACGCGCTCATAGGGGAGCCCGATGAGCCCGACGGCAAACAGGCAGACGATCACCGCCGCGGTGAGCGGATCTTTACGCAGAAAAAGCAATCCCTTCATGATTCGCATTATACCCGTGCACGCAGCAAATGTAAAGTATTTCTTTGCATATCCTTCCTTGACAATCTGTATCTCCCGTGATATACTCTTTATTATCAAGCGTTCGATGATATTCGAGGCTCAGGTAATTTATGTTTCCCGATGTTACATTTTTAGGACTTGAACTGTATGATTGGTGCCTCATCGTCGGTATCGTGCTCGCATTTGCCGTAATGCGCATCTATTCCGATAGGCTCAAGATCCCCGCAAGGCTTCAGAACCTCATCTATATCACCGCCGTCGCGGCTATCGCCGCAGGAATGGGCGGCGCGATCTTGTTCCAATCTGTCTATCACTTCATCAAGACGGGCGTCTTTCAATGGCGCGGCATGACCTTTTACGGCGGGCTCATCTGCGGCGCAGCCATATTCCTGATAGGATATTTTGGCGTCGGAAAGATCTTCTGCAAAGACTTGCCGAAGCAGTACTTTTCCAAAGTTTCAGGCTCCGCGGCGTGCGCGATCGCCGCAGCGCACTGCATCGGGCGCATCGGCTGCCTGTTTGCGGGATGCTGCTACGGACGCGAGACGACCGAATGGTACGGAATCTATCTTCCTGCGGTCGGCAAGACCGTGATCCCCACGCAGCTGTTTGAGAGCATCTTCCTGTTCTGCCTGTTCATTGTGCTCAGCATACTCCTGTTCAAGACCAAAATATCCGGGCTCGGCGTCTATCTTACGGCCTATGCCGTGTTCCGCTTCTGCATCGAATTTTTACGCAGCGATGACCGCGGACAGCTGACAGGCGGCATCTCCCCTTCCCAATTCTGGTCGATCGTGCTCTTTATTGCAGGCGCGTTCGTCATTGCGGCTCCCTATCTCTTCGCCCTGCTCCGAAAGCGTCGGGCAACCGATCGGGCGGACGATACTTAAAACAATTTTGTGAAAAGCAGCATATGAGAAAGTGAGGCGAGGGCGCCGCGCACCAATGTGCGCGGCGCCCTCGCCAAATTGAACGGCGGGGTGGGACTATTCGTCCCGCCCCGCCGCCATATAAGAATGCCGCCCGCAGTTTCCTGCGGGCGGCATTCGGCACTTGATCGCACTTTTGCAAGCGAATTACTGTTTCTTTCCCGCTTTGAGGCCAAAGATGAGGCCTGTGATGCCAACGCCGAGGGCGATGACAGCCACGGCAACGGCGATCCAAAGCACGACGGAGAGCGTATTGAGTTCACCCTCCTGCGCGGCGAGTTCTGTCTCCTGCGCGGCGAGTTCCTCGCTCTTTTGGGCGAGTTCGGCGCGCAGCTCCTCGATGGCCTCCGCATTGACTTCATCAGCGGCATTATAGGCAGCTTCCAGGCTGTCGAGGGCGCTCTCCAACTGCTCATCGGCAGTCTGCAGAGCCGAGATCGTCTCCAAGATCGCCTCATCGGCTTCCTTGTATGCCTCATCGAGCGCATCGAGGGCACCCGACAGCGCCGCGTCGGCATTTTCAAGCGCCGTGATGTCGGCATCGAGCAGATCATCCGCCGCCTGATACGCCTGTTTGAGTTCCTCTACGGCCGCCGCAAGGGCGCTTGCGCTTTCCGCATCCCCCTTATCGATCAGTTCTTTGAGCTCTGCAACGGCGTTGTCGAGCTCCGTCTTCACCTGCTCGATGGCGGTTTGTAGCGCCTCATCGGCAACTTTGTATGCCTCATCGAGCGCGCTGATGGCGTTATTGATCTGCTCGTCGGCGCCTAACAACCCCTCGATCTTGCCCTCCAACACGGCGTCCGCCGTCTCAAAGGCAGTCTCGAGTTCCTCCATTGCCGATAAAATGGCATCCATATTGGCCTTGTCGCCGTCGGCGACTGCCTTTTCCAACTGCTGAACAGCTTGAGTGAGTTGTGCCTGCACCGAATTGATAGAGGAACGGAGCTCAGCATCATCTGCCGCGGTCGAGCTCTCCAACGCCTCCAACGCCGCATTCAGAGAATCGATCGACGCATTTACCCCTTCAAGGCCGCTGTGCTGAACCGTCGTGTATGTATCTTCGGGAACGATATAACTTGCCGCGTCGCTTCCGCTCAAAGCGTAAACGACATGAACGCGACCGTCATCCAACAATGTACAGCTTTCAACGGTCACGGCAACATTTGTCCCATCCATAATGCCGACCACGCTAAACGAATCTACGGAAACCGTATTGTGTTCATCAATACTCACCGTCACGCCAACAACGGTAAGCGGCGCGGGTGTTATTTCATATGTGAAAGTATATTCAGCACCTTCATAAAATGTTTTATTTTGAGCATCAATGAGCCCGCTAACTGCGGCTTTAATGGTATATCTTCCCGCACCGTTCGGAAGACCGTTGACAAAGGAAGTACCGTCCGTCGAATACGAATAGGCAATGTCATTCACCCCGATCGTTATGCCGCCGGACGTTGCCGACAATACAAAGTCCTCTCCTGCCGCGATCTGACCGCCGTCATATGCAGTAGTTGTACCGCTCACGTCAAATGCGATGCTACCGCCGCTCCCGATCTTATAGACGGCATAAGGGAACTCTTCCGTATAATTTGTATCCCCGCTGTTCTCATCGAGCAGCACGACGGCATATCCTTCCGCCACGTTGAACCCGTTGACGGTATTTCCGTTCTCCTCGCCATATTCAACGCCCTCGGCATAATATCCGCTCGTGATCTCTATTTTATTGACTACACCCTCTAACGATATAAAAGAGAGCTCCCCCGAAATTTTTCCACCCGAAATCGTGATGATCACTGCGCTGATCGCATTGTCATCGGTCTGCGCCGCATTATCATACACTTCGCCGCCGCTCATGTTGACCGTGGCAGCATAAATGCCGCCCTCTGATTCGGCCTTATTACCAAATACTTTACCACCGCTCATATTAAGCGTATCATTCACAAACATTCCGCCGTATATCTGGGCCTCATTGTCATGGACCTCACCGCCGCTCATGTGAAGCGTACCCGCAATATACAGACCGCCCGCTTGCGGAGCATAGTTATATGCGATCTCGCCGCCTGTTAGCGTTATCTCTACTTCTTCATACGCCGATGTGATACCGCCGCCGATATTTGCCACGTTTTCTTTGATCACCCCGCCGTTTATGATACAGAATTTGATTGGGGGATCATTTATCAAGATACCTCCGCCATAGCCATAATACCCTTCCGGAGTCCCGGTAGTGACATTGCCTGCGATCGTACCGCCATTCATTTCAAATCCGGTATTTCGATTTACAAATACACCGCCGCCGCCCCAATCAGTCTGATTGCCTGCGATCGTACCGCCGTTCATGGTCAGTATTCCCCCGCCGGTTGCACCATATAAACCAAGATAGATCCCGCCGGCATAATTGCTGCTATTACCGCCTGTGATGACGCCGCCCGTGATCGTACCCTTATTCTCCGCGGCATCATAGGCCGACTGCCATTCCGCGCTTCCGTCATCGACCATCCAAAGCCCGCTCTCGTTCACATAGTAATTATGCTGATGTTCTTCGGCTGTGCTTTCACTTTGACTATCTTCAAGGAGCATATCCCCATAAACACGAATGACAAAATTGGAACCGCTGCCCCGAAGAATATATCCGTTGAGATCAAGCGTTGCATAAGAACCAATATTGATTTCAACCCAGGGATCATCCTCCCCCATCCCGAGCGTATAGTTATCAAGCAACTTGATCAATGCTCTGTTTTGCTCGCTCGTCTCCTGCTCTTCCACATATGCGAGCGCGTCTTTGACTGTTGTATATGTTGTCGTCTCTCCATTGAATTGTACTTCAAAGACATCCCCCTCCTCGGCGAAAGCGCGTTCGGGGGCAAGCGCCGTCACACCCAAAATAAGCGCCAATGCGCACAACGCAGCCAAAACAAACAAGACTACCCTGTTTCTCTTTCGCAAAGTTCTCATATGATCCTCCGTAAACTATATTTTCACGGCAAAGCCAGCCAAGCGGCTGCCGCAAATTCCTAAATAAAAGCAAACAAAAAGGCAGGCCGCGCTCAAATAAAAGCACGGTCTGCCCGTTTCTCCTGCATCAAGTCAAGGGAGCGATTTACCCCCCTCCCCGTTCAATATGTTGTTTTCTGCCGACAGCCTGCGGATGTCGGCCGCCATACTTGCTTTCATAACAATTTGATTATAGCACACTTCCCCCCGTTTGTAAAGCACCAATATATTGAAAGTTAATAAAAAGTGCCACAGCAGCGAGGCAAAGAACGGCGCGCCAAACCGTGAAAGGCGGGCGAAAGGCGACAGAGCGAGAAGCGGAAAAGCATAAGGCAGAGCGAGAGGCGGCGGGCGGGACAAATTGTCCCGCCCGCCGCCGAAAAAAACTCACTTTTTGCCGTAATACTTCTCGCCGAGGCGGGTCGCCGAGGCCTCGAACCAAACGCTGTCGTAGGGCACATACGCGCCCGCGCGGTACTTGGGGATCTCAAAATACAGGAGCCACACGCCGAGCACCGCCGCATAGAGGACGAGAAGCGCGCCGACAGCGAGCATCAGCCAAGCGGCGCCCGCAAGCCCCATGGCCGCCGTCCCGCCTGCGATCGCCCCGCCCATGCCCGCGAGCAGCAGGCAGAGGAGAGCGGAGAAGGCGCGTTTGCCCCTCTCCGAACCAAAACGGCGCATCCAATAGCGCACCGCCGAGGGGATGCAGACCACAAAGGGCATCAGCGGCCCCAAGATGAGGTTTTGGATGCCGTGCCCTGCCTCGTGCAGGCGGGTGCTCTCGCCCGCATCCTTCGCGACAAAGAAGAACGCGCCGTACTCCATGCCGCCCCAGCCGCGGCCGACCTCGAAATAGAGGTTTGGCCCCAGCTTTTTGGGTGCGTGCCCCGAAAGGAGCATGCCGAGGGCGATGAGCGCACCCGCTAAGGTCATAAGTCCGCCCCAGGTGAGCGACACGAGCCAATAGCCCGCCGCCCTCAGCCGCTTTGCTGCCCGTGCCGCCGCGAGCGAGTTCATGCCTCGCCGTCCGACTTTTTGATCTGACGGTAAATTTGATCGGCGCCCGTGGCGGTGAGCCCGGACGAAAGCCCGATGAGCACCGCCATCAGGATATTCTCCGCCGGCATACACTCGGGCACGAGGTAGAACGCCACAACGCCTAGGACGGTACCCAGGATCGCCGCCCACACGGGAATGAGGCTCGTCCACACGGCGGCCTTATCCGCAACAAGTTTGCGGTACACCGCCATCACCCCGTACACGATGGCGACGATCACGGGGATCGTCACAATTTCCACTGCATTTTCCATATTTTCTCCCTTTATGCGACGTGTTCCACGCCGTTTTTCTCTAAAAATTCGCGCATCTCATGCTTGACGCGCTGCTCATAGCCGAGCGCCTGCTCTGTCTCCCCGTTCGCGTGCCCGTTTTTGAGGGCGGTCGCCGTCGCTTCGCCCAAGCTCATCGCTGCCAAAGTGCCGCGGATCTGCAAAAGCTCGAGCTTGTGCCGTTCCTCCTCCCGCTTCTTGGCCTCTTGAAGGCGCATCCTTTCACGGCGCTCGAGACGCCGCATAAAGGCCGTCAGAAGCGCCGAGACAATGGCGGACGGGATGCCCGCCGCCAACAGCAATTCCCACATCTCTTCTCCCCCTCAGGCAGATCCTGCCTTGCTTTTCCTCTATTATATCATCTTTTAGCGCAAAGTGCAGCTCACCTGCCAAAAATTTTGCCTTCGGTCTTGAAAAATCATCGCCGCTGTGCTATCAAAAAGGCATGAAAGCCTTGTACGCAAAACTGCATACGCCCCAAAGAGCCGCCCGCGGCGGAAGAACGCCGTGCGCCCGAAGAGCCGCCCGTGGCAGGTGGACGGCATGAAGCGCCTCCTCGCCTTTTTGAAGGAGCCGCCCCTCTGGTTCCTCATCATTTGGTATGTGCTGACGGCGGGGCTCATCGCGGGCTCTGCCCTTCTCGCTTCCTCTGCGCAGGAGAACGCGCCGCACGCGGGAGCCGTCTATGGCTTTACGGCGCTCTCCCTCGCCTATGCCATCTACATGGCGGTACAATGGGTCCCCAGGGCGAAGCACGCCGCGAAGGAGCGCCTCCGCCGCAACAAATATACGGAGAGCTTTCTTGAAAGCTACTCCCTGCGCACCGTTGTCTGGTCCGCACTCTCCATGCTCCTGAACTTCGCCTATGTCGTTGTAAACGGCGTCACGGCGGTGCTGCATCACTCGCGCTGGTACTATGCCCTCTCGGCATACTACTTTGCACTCATGCTCATCCGCCTTGTCATCATCGGCTCGGCGGGGCGGGCGCTCAAAAAGTACGGACGGGAGAGCCGCGAATTTGCCCGCCGCAAGCTCGACCTCTATCTTATCTGCGGCGTTCTGCTGCTGGTGCTGGAAGTCTCCCTCTCCGCCGTCGTCACGCTGATGATCGTGCTGCCGCGCGAAACGGACACCGGCCTCCCCCTCGCCATCGCCAACGCCGCCTATACCTTCTGGAAGCTCGTCCTTGCCATCGTCAACAAGGTGAAGGCGGGGAAGACGCACGAGCCCGTCACCCAGGCGCTGCGCAGCCTCACCCTGACGGACGCCCTCGTCTCCATGTTCTCGCTGCAAATAACGCTCTCGGCAGCGGCGGGCGGCTCCCTCCCCCTGCAATTCAACGCCGCCGTCGGCTTCGGCGTCTGTCTCTTTACCGTCTTCCTCGGCATCTACATGATCTTCGACGGCATCAGGAGAAAGAAGAAGTTCACGGCATCGGCAGAGCCCGCTCCCCCAAAGGGGCAGGAAGAAAAGGGGCAGGAAGAATAGCGAAAAGGACTTCCCTGCGGGAAGCCCTCTCCTTATTTCGATGAAATTCTAAATAATACCCCAAATTTTCAGCCATGTATTTCGATTTGTATCGAATCAAGGCTGTTTTTTCTTAAAAGCTCTCCATTTCCGCCATAAAGGCGTCTTTGAGGGGGGAGGCGGGGACGAGGGAGGCGATCTCCTCCACCGTGCGGGGAGCGGAACGGGGAAGCCCTTCGAGCTCTTTTTCGGGCGCATACCACGAGATGCGGCCCGAAGCCGTCACGGAGAACACGCCGCCCGTCCTGTTTCTCCCCCCGTCACTTGCAAGGAAGGCGAGGAAGGGCGCCAAGTCTTTGGCATCGCCGTGGTCGGCCTCCACTTCGCGGCGCTTCTCCTCGGGCATTTGGAACCCCTCACCCATCGCCTTTTCGAGGGTGAGGAGCGTCTTGGTAAAGCCCGAGACGTGCCCCGGGGACGCCGCCTGCGGGCAGATGGCGTTGACGTTGATGTTGTAGTGCATGAGTTCGGCGGCGCACGAGCGCGTCAGCCCCACGAGCCCCGCGTTGGCGGCGCTGTAGGCGGCGGCGTTCGCCATGCCCGTCCAGGCGTCGGAGGCGACGTTGATGATGCTCCCGCCGCCCTGTTCGATCATATGCGGCACGGCAAGGCGCATGGTGTTGAAGGCGCCCTTCAATTTGACGACGGTCTGCCTGTCCCAATCGCTCTCGGAAAGCAGCATGAGCCCGCCCGCCTGCGTGATGGCGGCGTTGTTGACGACGATGTCGATGCGCCCGTACTTCTTGACGATGCTCTCGATCATCTCCTGAACGGCGTTGAAGTCGGCAATGTCGCAGAAGAATGCCTCGGCTCTGCCGCCGTGCGCGCGGATATAAGAGGCCGCCGTCTCGGCATCCCCGCTTAATGCAAGAAATTGCTCTCTCGCCTCGCCCGTGAGGTAGTCGGGCACGGCAACTGCCGCCTTCTTCTTGCGGTTGTTGGTGATGACGACGGCGCCCTCTTTCGCAAAGAACTCGGCAATGCCGCGGCCCACGCCCTGCCCGGAGCCCGTGATAAGCGCTACTTTTCCCTGTAAACTGTTCATAGTTTCCTCCTCGTTATGGTAATTTAGCGTACTCTTCATCCGAAACGTGTTCATACGTCAGCGTCGAATCTTCGGGGCAGTTGGCGACGAAGCCCAGCTGCGCCATGTAGCTGTCTTTGGCGGCGCCGTGCCAATGCTTGACGCCCGGCTCCACGATGACGTAGTCGCCCGCGTGCAGCTCGCGCGGCTCTTTCCCCTCCTCCTGATACCAGCCCCTTCCGTAGGTAATGAGCAGCACCTGCAGCCCGGGGTGGGCGTGCCAGCTGTTGCGCGAACCCGGCGTATAGGTCACATTGCCTAAGGGGCAGTTGAGCTTGCTCTCGTGTGGGATGAACATGAAGTGATACACATCTCCGCCCGTAAAGGACTTCTGCCCCTTCAGAGGCGTCTTCTCCCCCACGGGGAACAAGAAGCGAATGCCGTCAAGCTCTCTCTCGTCCATATCTTCTCCTTCCCGCCGCGACGGATGCGCGGCAACCCTTTTCTTCTATCATACTGCAACTTTGCCGTACAATCTTGCAAAATATTTCCCCCGTTGTTACAATATTGACTTGATTTTGCAAATCATCGGCAGATCGTGCTTGAAAATCACATAAAGAGGGTCCAAACGCAAGACATCCCCCTGCGGATACCGCAGGGGGATGTTCGATCTAAGGGGCTTTATCAGCCTCTCTTCTTGGTGATGATGACTGCGGCAGCGGCGGCGGCAGCTGCAAGCACGACGGAGATCACGGCTCCGATGCCGAGCGCGGCACCCGCCGTCAGGCCGCCCTGTTCCCCGCCTTCATCGGGCTCGGGGTCGGGCGTAGGCTCAGGGTCGGGCGTGGGCTCGGGGTCGGGCGTGGGCTCGGGATCGGGCGTTTCCGCCTCCTCCGGCTGAACGTAGACGTTGAAACTTGCGCTCTTGCCGCCGAAGGTGACGGTGACCGTCTTCATGCCCGCCGTCGAGAGGTCGACGTCCGACACCGTATATCCCGTCACCTCCCTTGCGAGGACGGGAGAGATGGCGGTCACATGAAGCCCACTAAGGTCGAGGCTCTCGCCGAGCTCATAGACCGTCTTGACGGGCGCGGAGACGGCAAGGGCGACCGTCTGCTGGAAGGAGAAGCGGGAGGAGAAGTCGAAGTCGTACGTCCGCTCGTTGCCGATGCCCGTCATGAAGTTGAGGTCGAAATACCCCGTCTTCTCGTCATCGCTCAAAGAGTCCTCGTAGGGAGAGAAGGTGGAGAAATAGATCTTATCGTTGCTCTCGTCCATCTCCATGAAGCGGTACCATGCATTGCCGCCGTTATAGCTGAACTGATAGTCGACGAGCATCCCGATGACGGGGTTGCCGAAGTCATTGACAAGGTCGATGAAGCCGGAGCCGTGGTTGTGGCCGCCCGTGATGATGAACACGTTGTCGTGCTTTCTTGCGACATCCCAGATGCGCTCGCCCTGCTCGTTGAGCGTGCACTCGTCGGGCGCCGCCGCGCTGCAGGAGAAGACGTTGTGCGAGGTGATCATCGCGGGATAGGCGGAATAGGTGCTAAGAACGGCGTCCAGCCACTCGAGCTCCGCATCGTTGGGCTCATACATGAGCTGGATAAGGAGATAGGTATAGCTGCCGCCCTCCACAAAGGTATAGCTCGCCGCCTGACGGGTGCCTTCATAGGAGGGTTCGAAGACGATCTCATTGCCGTTTTCCTCCATGGCGGCGGCATAGGCGGAATCTGCGCCGAAGTAGGCATGATAGTTGGCGAGGTTGGAGCCGCTGAAGTCGTGGTTGCCCGGCACGAAGGTGGTGGGGATGCCCGCTTCGGCGAGGGGCAGGAAGGCCTTCTCGGCGCTTCGCCACTGCTCTTCGCTGTCCCAATTCTCGACGAGGTCGCCGACGTGCATGACGCCCTTGAGGCCGACCTCTGCCTGATTTTCGATCATCCAAGCGGTCGCCGCATCGGAGACCTCGGGCGTGAATTTGATGGTGTTCTGCGTATCGGGGATATAGGCAAAGGTATAATTTCCCTCGTCCTTGAGCTCATAGGCATCGTTGTTGCCGAACGTTCCCACATAGGGCTTGGGGTCGAAGAGCCAATCTTTCTCATCGAGCGCGCCCTCGGAGATGCGGATCTGCTGAATGTTGCCGCGCAGGAGCTTGGTGACGAGGTCGTTCCCCAAAGCGGAATCGCACCAGCGGTAGGAGGCGTCACTGATGACGGCGCCCACGCGGAACTTACCGCCGTCGGGTTCCTCCGAGGAGGCATACATCCCGTCCATGCCGCCGCCCGTGTAGTTGCGGAAGGACTCGCCCGAGTTGGTGAAGCACTTGAGCGCATCGCCGCTGCCGTCGCAGGTGATGGCGATGTGGTACCATGCGCCGCCGTTGTCCATAGAGAGCCCCCAGAGGGTGCTGTTGAACTTGCTGTTGGCGGCGTTTTGGGTCATGTATTGGATCTCCTTGCAGTTGGAGATGTTGACCTGCATCGTGCCGTGGTGCCCCTCGTAATCCCACTGACCGGAGCCGAGGTTCGCCCCGTCCCCTTCGCGGGCGAGGATGTTCATCCAGGCGTCGGAGGCGTCGTAATCTTCGGGCATCATGAAGACGATCTCGATGGTATAGCCGTTTTCAAAGGTCTCATCATTGATGGGTGCGCCGTCCGCGGTGCGAAGGTAGGCATACTCCAGATCGTTGAGGATGTAATTTTCGCGCGCCTCGCCCGAGAGCGCATCGAGATGCTCCCGATCCTCTTCCTTGAAGCCGACGAACTTCATGCTGCCCGCATCGGCGGCGCCCGTCATCGACTTCTCTTCGAGCACGAGGAAGTCGGAAGCCTTCGCCCCGTTGTCCGAGACGACGAGCTCCAGATCGTTGCCGTTGCCGCTCGCATCGGAGACGACGAGCGAATTGTCTTCCGTCGATCCCTGAACGGACGAGGCGTTGAACTTCCAGTCGGCATAGACTGCGGGCGCCTCCTCTATGGACGCCTCCTCCGCGGACGCCATCCGCGGGAACACAGCGACGGTGCCCGTCAGCGCCGGCAGAGCCGCGAGCGCTAAGGCAAGTGCAAGGTTGGACTTTGTTCTTTGCTGCATACAAAAACTCCTTTTCTTATTTGGCTGCCTCCATTATAGCACCCTGCCGCCGCAAAGTCCGCACGATCGTGCAACCCCCTTGTAATATCTTTTCCCGATATTTTCCCGTCTTGTAACCGAAATTTTACATAGCGCACGAAAACGTTCGGGATGCTCTGAAAAAGACGGGAATACCAAAAAATGTTGGGGCGGGCACCCCAACATTGCTTTTCGATCTGGTGAAGATGTGTCGTGACGGCTGATCGCTCCGCCCATTTTTCCTCAGCCGATCTCCCCATAGGGGCGAAGTTTGCCGACCTTGACACGGGAAAACTTAGCAGAGCCTTCCGAACTGAGATACAGCGTATGCGAGCTGCCCGTCATGGCGGTATGCGCAGTCAGGGCGCAGCTGTCGTTGACAAAGAACTCGATAAATTCGCCGTCGCAGACGATCTTGACCTCAAATACGCCGAGCTCTGCGGGCAGCTCGATCGTGCTGTTCACTTTATGCGCGGCATCGTCGGGCGAGAGCACCTTCATATACATCTTGCCGCCCTCGCGCTCGATGACAACTTCATAGCGCTTCCCCTCCTGTTCCATGACGATGCCCGCCTTTTCGCTCTCCGACATATCCACCTGAAAGGTCGTATAGGTGCGGTGGAACTCCCCGAGGCGCAC
This sequence comes from uncultured Clostridia bacterium, assembly GCA_944363045.1. GTDB lineage: Bacteria > Bacillota > Clostridia > Christensenellales > Borkfalkiaceae > Gallimonas. The sequence goes on from CALVTT010000015.1 coordinate 14,585, forward strand.
GCGGCCGTCCAAACAAAGCACGCCCCCGGTATCGGAAGCCGTCCCCTCCGCCGTCGTATAATTCCCGTCTTGCAATGAATATACGCTCCCATAGTTGAGGAGCGCGGAGAGCGCGGGATCGAGCCTGCCGCCCAGCGAGCCGTCCTCCCTGACGACGATCTCGCGGGGGAGGTTGAGATAGCCCGCCCAGGGCGCCCAGGGCATACTGTCGTAAGACGAAGGGATCCAGCCCCACATATACACCTTCTCCCCCACCTGCGTAGGGCGCGCCGCACACAGATCCTCGCCGTCGAGGAAGGCAAACTGCTTTTGCGCCCAATCGACGTCCATGCAGTCGACGCCCTCATCGCCCGTCCAATACTGCAATGGCCCCACCTGGTGCGCCGTATTGTAGGCGACGGAGACAAAGACATACCAGCGATCGCCGATCTTCATCAGGGAGGGGCACTCGGGCAAATTGCGCGAATAGCCTGCCTCCACGACGGTACAAGGCTTGGTCCAGCTCAGGCCCATTTCGTCGTCCGAGGCATAGATGACGAGATCGGAAGTCTGCGCCGAGCCGTCAAAGGCATAGTAACAGCCCGCGACCATGAGATAGCGCCCGTTCTCCTCGTCGAAGTAGAGCATATTGTCACGCACGCCGTAGGTATAAATGCTCCTGTCGCAGAAACGGCTGACATCAAAGAGCTGGTGCAGGCGGTAGTTCTCGCGGTAATACTGCCATACATCATAGTTGTTGGCTTCGGGAACGTCGGTAAAGGTGAGCATATTATCGGAAATTTCCAGCGCGTCGTGATAGTTGTCGGCAAGTGCCGCGTTGTCCGACCACAGAAAGCCCATATAGAGGCGGTGCTGCTCCTCGTCGTAGTAGGGGAAGACGTCGCCGTACTGTTTGCCCGCCGCCGTCAGATGATAGAGAGACTCGTTCTGCGCGTTCTCAAAGGTGACAACGGGATCGAAGAGGATGCGCGCCTCGCCGATGGCGGCAAAGCAGACCTCGCTCCCCTCTTTCAGGGAAACGGAGACCTCAAAATACTTCCCGACCGTATCGCCCGCTTCGAGCGTTCCCTCATAGACGGTGCGCCCGTCCGCCGACACCGCGATGCGCGCTCCGCCCGAACTTTCATCCGCGCACTTGAAGTTGCCGTAGAGGACGGCATCCCCGCTCCGCTCACAGCGATACATACGGACGGCAGCGCTGCCCGCAGGGCACATCAGCTCCCCCTGCATGGAGGCGCCCTCACCCCGCCATTCCTGCGCCGCGCCGTCCCACGCCATCTCCCTAAAAGAGCCCTCCGTGCCGTAGAGATAGTACCAGCCGTTATAGCCCTGTTGAGAAGCGCAGGTATAGCCGTAGCGGGCGCGGGAGGTCAAGCCCTCCCCTTCCGCATAGGGCTGCGTCCGCTCGCTCATATAGAGCGCGGCAAAGTCGAAGGCTTTCTCCTCGGGTTTGCAGGCGCACATCATCAAACCTCCTTCCAATGCGAGCAGCGCGGCAAGCGCCGCTAAGAGATATTTTTTCATTATGCTCCTTACGGGAAAGCCGCGCGCTCACGCGCGCGGCCGCACTCCCGCCGTGCTTTATTCCTGACCGTCCTTCCTCTTCTTCCTGACGAGGACGACCGTCACCACGGCTGCCGCAGCAACGACGGCCGCTGCCGCTGCGCCGATGCCGATCCAAAGGCCGGTGTTGTCCTGTTCGCCGTCGCCTTCCGTTGCGGAGGACGCCGTGACGGTGACCGTCTTCTCGGCGCTCTTGATGCCGTCCACTTCCACCGAGATGGTGTATTCGCCCTCTTCCTCCGCCGTAAAGACGAAGGTGAGGCCGTCCCCCTCCGCCTTCTCGCCGTTGACATACCAGACGATCTCCTTCGCCTCGGCATTGAAGGGATCGAGCGTCGCGGAAGCGGTGACGGTACCGCCCTTTTCCACGCTCACGGAGGAGAGGGAAACGGAGACGCTTTCAAGATCGGGGGCAGGCTCAACGACGCCCGCGAAATAGATATTGCGGATGCGCACGGGCACGATGCCCGTCCCGCCGTCGGGATAGAGATTGAAACTTGCGCCCGAAGGCACCGTTGCGCCCGCCATTTCAAAGAAGAGCGCGATGCGTCCGTTGAGATACATGGAGACATAGCTGCCCGAGACGGCGACCGTGATGGTGTTCCAATCTCCCTTCTTGGCAATGCCGCCCTCGTAAGTAAGATCGAGCCCGAAGCCGTACTCGGTGTGCAGGTATTCCCTGCCCGTGCTCTGATCTTTGACGTAGGGGCGCACGCCCTCGGGGTTGACTTCCCATGCCGTCTCCACCATGCCGGCGGGGTAATTGGAGTTAAGGCCCGCAAGGCAGGGGTAGACATAGCTCTTCACGGCGATATCCGAAGGGATATACAGCTCATAGGAGAAGAGATAGTTGACCCCCGTAGGCATCTCGGCGTTCAGCGTATAGTAGGTACTGTTGTTTTGCACTTCGCTGTAGAGATAGAGCTCCCCGGCCTCGTCCCTGCCGACGCTGAAATTGCCGTACGTTCCGCCCTCCTCCAAGACGTCTTCATAGATGGTCTTATAAAATTCGTTCTCACGGATGGACTTTTCGACGTCGAAGGCGATCGTGACGGTGAGCTCCTCGCTCCTCACGCCGGCGGCCTCCGCCGCAACGGCGATCTTATCGCCCGCCTCGTAAGGACTCATCTCCAGGGTGAAGGATGCGCCCTCCGCCCCTGCCGCCGCGCCGTCCACATACCAGACGATGCGCTCGCCCTCGGGGATGCCAGAAAGCTCTGCCTGAAAGGACGCCGTCTCTTCGGGGAAGTAATTGTTCTTTTCCGCCGTCACCGTGACCGACGCTTCGAGCACGGTGAAGCTGAATTCGGGGCTTTCAAAGCCATCACTCTTATACTGCACGCGATAGGCTCCCGCCGCCAGCCCGGAAAGGGTGATCTCCGTCCCCGTCTCCGCCTGTTTTTCGCCGTTCAAGTACCAGGCAAACTCCTCGCCCGTAAAGTCGCCGTAAAGCTCCGCCGTGATCGTGATCTCATCGGTGGGATAGAGCTCGCTCTTATCTGCCGAGAGCACGATCATGTTATCGACGACGGTGACGGTGACAGGCTCGCTCATCAGCGTATCGCTGCCGTACTGCACGGCGTAGCTGCCCGCAGGCACTCCCTCGAGCACGAACGAGAGCCCGCTCTCCGCCTGCCTTTCACCGTCTAAGTACCAGGCATAGTCCGTGCCGCGCTCGCCGAAGAGCTGTGCCGTGAAGGTCACGGGGGTCCCCGTCATCACGCTTTCCGCATCCGCTCTAACGGTAACGCCGCTCTCGCCTTCAAAGCCGCTGTAAGAAAACTGCGTCCAGCAGGCTCCGCCTCCGCCGCTCTGCACGCGGATATACTGCACGCGCCCCTTTTCAAGGCCCATTTCCGTGAACGTCGTCGAGATGGAAAGTTCCCCGTTGATGTAGAGATCGAACGCATCGCCATACACTTCGGCGCGCATGGTGACCTCCTGCCCGGCGGCGATCTTCACCGCCTCTCCCGTCACGTTATCCCACGCGGCGGCGGGGTCTTCCGGCTGCCACATGATCTGCGGCAGGAACGAGGTCCCTTCCACATACGCCTGCACGTTGACGGCATACTCCTTCTGATTGTTGGCGCGAAGGGAGGCATTGAGGCCGTACAGCTTGATGGTGGGATAGTACCCGGAAGCAGTATCGTCCTCGATCCTAAAAGATGCCTCGGCAGAAAAGTTCCCGCGGTAGAGGTTGACGGCCGTCAGCGGGAAGGTCTTGGCAGAGGAGACGCTCTCCTCGGCGTTCGTCTCCGAATATACGACCGAGCCGCCGACGGGCTCCGTCACGCAGATGTTGTCGAGGACGGCGGCGCCTGCGTTCTGCGCATGGAAGGCGATCGAAGTGATCGTTCCCTCCTCGATGGGCGCACGCGACATATAGCAATTGTTGCCGAAGTCTACAAGATGGGAAACGCAGCGGCGGGTGCCGTTCACCCACAGTTCGAGATAGCCTTCAAAGAAGACCAGCTTAAAGTGCGCAAAATCACTGAGATCGACGGGCGTCGCGTCGAGGCCGCCGTGCAGATCGCCCGTATTGTTGTAGATGTCGTGGCCGTAGTTGTCGGTCACGCGCAGATAGGTGCCCTGCGCGATGACGCAGAGATAGATGTTGTCGCCATGCGTGCCGTCAAGACCGACGAAGTGGACGTAAAATTCCGTCGTTCCCGTCAGTTTGAGGTCAAACTCCACGGCATAATTGTTGGAAGGAGCGAGCTTTGCAAGGGGCCGGCTGAACATTGTATTGCTCGTCACGGTGCCCTCTCCGCCCGCAGCGGAGATACTGCCCGCAAGGGCATCGTCGACGCCCTCTTCAAAGTCCTGCCGATAGAGGACTTTTCCTTCCGTCTCTAAGGCGAAGGCCTTCTTTTCTCCGCCCGCCGCAAGGGCGATGCCCAGCCCCAGACACAGCGCAAGCAGCGCCGTAAGGGCAACTTTCAGCGTGTTGACAAACGTTTTGCTCATACATTTTCCTCCGTTCGATCGATTTTTTCAAAGACGGGCTCCGAGGGCACCTGCCCGAGGTTGCAGCAGAGCACCTCGGCAGTCTCCGTTAATACGGACCCGAATTTCTGTTTGCACGCCTCCCGTGAATAGAGGCAGCGGTCAAAAAAAGCGCATCCCTCCCCGCGGTTCTCCAAAGACCCCAGCTGCATGGACTTGAGCGGCAGCTCGTCATTGCCCTTGAAGTCGGGATCGGGGATGGGCACCGCCTGTAAGAGTGCCCGTGTATAGGGATGGCGGGGAGAAGAAATGACGTCGCCGATCTTGCCCACCTCAACGATCTGCCCGAGATACATCACCGCCACCCGCCCGCTGTGGGCGATGTAACGGGTGGTCGAAAGGTCGTGCGAGATATAGACGAAGCTCATGCCCAGCTTTTCATTCAGCTCCTTCATGAGGTTGAGGAGAGAGAGCCGCAGCGAGACGTCGATCATGCTCACAGGCTCGTCCGCCACGATAAGTTTGGGATCGAGCGAGATGGCGCGCGCCATGAGGATGCGCTGCCGCTGCCCGCCCGAGAGCTGGTGGGGATACTTGCCGAGGAACTGCGAGGAAGGCAGCAGCCCGATGAGCCCCATGAGTTCCTCGATGCGCTCATCTATCTGCGCCCGCTTCCACTTGCGGTGATGCGTCTTGATGGGCGCATAGAGGCTTTGATAGATGGTCCTGACGGGATTGAGGGCGGCATAGGAATCTTGCTGGATGAACTGCACCTGGTTGTAGGAGGAGAGCTTCTTGTCGAACACGCCCGAGACGCGCTCCCCCTCAAAGTACACGTCGCCCGACGTCGGGCGGTACAGCCCCGTAACGATCTTGCCGAGCGTCGTCTTGCCGCAGCCCGACTCCCCTACGAGCGCCACGATCTCCCGCTCCCCGATCTCAAGGCTGATGTCTTTGAGGACGTGGATATCCCTGTCGGCAAAGAGGGCGCCCGGCTTGCGGAAGACCATATTGATATTTTCGAGCCGCATGAGCGGGGTCTCCGCCCGTATATCATCCTGCCGTGTCTGCATGATCTCCCTCCCTGTAAAAATAACATTTTCCCATGCTGCCGTCCTCAAATTCCCGCATGGGCGGCTCCTCCGTCAGGCAGACGGGGCGGCACTTGGGGCAGCGCGGCGCAAAAACACAACCTTTGGGCAAGTCGAGAAGATCGGGCGGGCTGCCCTCGATGGGCTTCATCTGAGAAATGTCGCCGACGATGGAGGGAGTCGCGCCGATCAGCCCCGCCGTATAGGGATGTTCGCGGCGGTGAAAGACGGTGCGCACATCCCCGTACTCCATCAGCCGCCCGCCGTACATGACGCCCACATAGTCCGCGAACTTGGCAACGACGCTAATGTCGTGCGTCATCAGCAGCATGGAGATGCCCTTCTCGCGGTTGATCTTTTTCAAAAGCGTAAAGATATAGTTCTGCGTAATGACGTCGAGCGCCGTGGTCGGCTCGTCGAGGATGATGAGTTCGGGATCGAGCAGCAGGGCGAAAGCGATCATCACGCGCTGTTTCATGCCGCCCGAAAGCTCGTGCGGATAGGAGGAAAGCACGCGCTCCGCGTCCAGCTTGACATAGTCGAGAAGATCGGAAAAGCGCGCCTCGCGTTCCTCTTTCGCGAGCTTTTCCCCATGCGCCTCCAGCGTTTCGCTGAACTGCTCGCGCACGGTAAGGACGGGGTTGAGCGCGCTCTGAGCCGCCTGGAAGACCATGGAGACCTTGCGCCAGCGGAAGGCGCGCATCTCCTTGTCGGAGAGCAGGTCAAGGCGCGTCTCTTCCCCGCCGCTGCCATAAAAGGTGATGTCCCCTTCCGCCACGCGGCCGGGTTCGGAGATGCAGCGAATGAGCGATGAGGCGATCGTCGTCTTGCCCGAACCGCTCTCGCCCACGAGGGCGGTGACGGCGCCCCGTTTGAGGGCAAAGGTGACGTCCGTCACGGCGCGCAGGGTGTATTTTTTGAGGGGATAGTCGATGGAGACGTGAGAAAAGAGCGCAATATGATCGGTATGTGTCTGCATATCTCACCTCACATGACCTTCAGGCGGGGATTGAGCGTCTCATCCAGCCCGTTCGCCAGCAGCAGCGTCGAGATCTGGAAGACGACGATGCAGAGGAGCGGGTAAAGAAGGATATAGATGTTCTTGACGTTCATGAGGCCCTTCGTCCGCGCCGCATTGATGATGGCGCCCCAGTTGGTGGGATCGTACGCCGCAAGCCCCACGAGCATGATGCCCACGCTCGCCATGATGGCGTTGCGCATCGCCATGACAAAGTTGATGGCAATGTAGGAAAAGACGTTGGGCAATAGCTCTTTGAAGATGATGTGCGCCTTGCTCATGTGCATGACGGAGCAGATCTGGATGAAATCGCGCTCCTTCAGGCTCATGATCTGCACGCGCACGGCGCGGCACAGACCCGCCCAGCTCCAGATAGAGATGATGACGGAGAGCGACACGGGCGTGTTGATGGTGACGATGGCCGCCAACAGCAGATAGATGGGGAAGGACGGGATGGAGAGAAAGATATTGGTGACCGCCATGATGACCTTATCCACCCAGCCGCCGAGGTATCCGCTGACGATGCCCAGCACGGTGCCGAGCACGACGGTAAAGACGGCGGAATAGAAGGCGATCTCCAAAACCGAACCCGTGCCCGCGATGACCTGGCGGAAGACGTCCCTCCCCAGCCAATCGGTGCCGAAGGGGTGCTCCCACGAGGGCATGAGATAGGCGCTCGCCATATCGGTATCGGGATCGTAGGGAAAGATGAGCGGCCCGAAGACGGCGACAAGGACAAAGAATGCGAGGATCGCAAAGCCGGCGATGGTCTTGCCGTTGGAGAAAAATTTCCTGCACCCCCGCGCAGCCGAGGAGCCCAGCCCTTGAAAGAACGCGCCCACGGCGGAAAAGCGAGAAGTTGAATGTGTTTTATTCATCATATCACCCCTTTCTGACCCGCGGATCGACGAGCGGATAGATGAGATCGACCACGAGATTGACCAAGATGACCATGGCGGCAGAGAAGAAGATGAGCCCCTGCACGACCATGTAGTCCTTGCTGATGATGCGGTTAGAGATCTCCAGCCCGATGCCCGGATAATTGAAGATGCTCTCCATCAGCGTCGCGCCGCCGAACAGCGCCCCGAAGGAGACGCCGAACTGCGTCACGAGCGGCAGCAGCGCATTCTTCTTCATGTACTTGGTGCGGATGGTGCGCTCCGAAAGCCCCCTTGCGCGGGCAGCCAGGATATAGTCCTCCCCCAAGACGCCGATGCAGCTCCCCCGCATATGCAGGATCCAGTTGCCCGTCTGCACGATGGTATAGGAGAGGATGGGCAGGAAGGCATGGTAGAGCACGCTGCCGAGGAAGGGAAGATTGAAACCGGGCGTCACCGAAAAGGCATCGTAATTATTCTGTGCCGGGAACCATTTGAGCTGATAGGCAAAGACGATGACGAGGATGAGCGCGATGAGGTAATCGGGAACGGAGCCCGAGACGGCGATGAAGGCGGAGGCAGCCTTATTGGCGGCGCCCCTGCGCTTCTGCGCCACATAACCGCCCACCGCCACGCCGATGAAGAAGCTCAAAAAGAGGGACACGGAGGAGATGAACAGCGTCCACGGAAGGCGCGTCGCGATGAGGCTGTTGGCGGAAACGCCCGTTTCGAGATAGGAAGTGCCCAGCTCTCCGCGGAAGAGCCCGCCGATATAGCGCCAGAATGCCTGAAAGATGTTCTCGTTGGGGTCGTAATTGAGAAGCTGCGCCGCCAGCTCATACGCCCTCTCAAAGGTGATGCCCTGCTGATTTTGCAGCTTGAGGGCGTAGAGCTCGACGATGTCGCCCGGGATCATGCGCAGGAGGAAGAAGAGCGCGATGATCGAGAGAGCGAGGGTAAGCAGCGAAATGCCGACCTTGGCAAAGAAGTAGCTGTTTTTTCTGAAAAATTTGACCACAGCGGCGAGAAGGCGTTTCCCCTTCCCCGTCGCGTTGACGGCAGCGGGAGCAGCTTGCATGGGCGCCTCCCCTCATGCCCGGTTGGGCTGATATGTGCCGAAGATGAACATATAGTTGGTCGCATACACGAGGTTGGTGCGCGCCACTTCAAAGAAGTCATCCGTACCCGCCGCGGGGACATAGGTCACGTTGCGGTCTTCCTGCCAATATTCTTCGAGGGGCACGCCGCTCACCTTGCCCACGTTGAGGGTGGAGGCCGTCACGTTCTGGAAGAATTGGATGCCGAGGTCGAGTTCGGCAAGCCCCGTATTGAAGACGTCCACAAGGTAGGTGAGCTCCTCTTCGTCCACCGAATAGAAGGAGTTGATGTAGTCGGCAAATTCATAGGTATTGGTATCGCCGTCGAGGCCGTTGAATACGAGCTTGACGTTGCCCGCCTTCTGGGGATCTTCGTAGTCGGTCGGGTAACGTTCAACGTGCACCCACTGCGAATAGACGCTCGAGAATTGGCTGTACGAACCCGTCGGGTAAGAGAAGGACATATTGAGGTCCGTCCACTCGAGGGTGAGGTCGTACGGGCTGTTCTCCGCCGTGGCGTTGGAATAGAAGTTGCTCGATTTCAGAAGATCGACGGTGATGCCGAAGTTGGTGAGCTGTGCCGCCGCTGCCTCCGCCGCCGTCGAGGAGATGTCGTGCGAGCTGGGCGCGCCGAGGGTGAGGCGCACCTGTTCGCCGTTCGCATCGTACCACAGCCCGTCCCTCCTGCTCCAGCCCTCCGCCTCGAGGAGCTCGGCAGCCCTGTCGCGGTCATAGGAATACTTGGGAAGGGCATTGAAGTGCTCCTCGCTCATATACGTCCGCGCCTCCGACTCCGCCATCCCCAGGAGGGGGTAATAGGAAGTCGTGGCATAGGGGTTGGCGGCGAGCGTGATCTCCTCGCGATCGAAGATGTATTGGAACGCCCTTCTCACGCCCGGCGTCAAGAGCTCGCACTCGAGGTTGAAGGTGATGCCGATGGAACCGGGGTCGTACATCTTCAGGTTGACGAGGTCGGGGTTGGATGCCAGCATGCTCTCGAGCGTATCCTTCTGAATGAAGCCGTCATAGTAGTCGACATAGCCGTTCGTGATGAGCGAATACGTCTGGTTGAGGTCGTTGGACGAATAAAGCCTGATCTCCTTGAAACCGATGTTTTCGGCATTCCAATAGTACTCGTTCTTGACGAGCTTTATCTGCGTCGCCGAGAAGGTGTCGAGCTTGAAGGGCCCGGTCGCCACATACCAGCTGGGACTGTAATTGTAGAAGGCATTGCGCGTGATGTTGAGTTCGGTGAGCGCGTCGCCCGTAGAAAAGCGGTTGAAGGCGCCCCAGAGATTGGGGTTCTCGTTGACGTCGCTTGCCATGACGATCTCATAGATGGGATCGACGTAGGAGGCGAAGACATCGTACTTCACCGTTCCCGACTTATCCTGCGCAAGGAGCAGCTCCTTGACGGGATCGGCGGGTTCCTTCAAGGGATTCCAGATGAATTCCACCGTCTTGTCGTCAACGACGTTGACGGCAGCCATATAGTTGCTCGACGTGGGGTGGATGGTGTAGTAATATGCCCATACATCCTTTGCCGTAAAGTCCTCGCCGTTCTGCCACTTGGCGTTTTCCCTGATCTTGCCCGTGGTGACGGGGACGGTCGTCGCGCCGTTTTCCACATAGTAGTCGTAGGCGTCCTCCCCCATCACTTCCCTGTACTCTTCAATGGGTGCCTCCGAATGGGTGGGAAGTTCGGCGGCAAGCTGACAGAAGACCTCATCCGTCGAGCGCACATACCGCCACAGCCCCTCCACGACAAAGTAGTCAAAGGCATTGCAGTTGGTGTTGCTGTCGTAGTGGTTGACAAGCCCGCTCGACGTCCACGTCGCCACCATGGAGAAGGAGTCGTCGGTGTTCTTGCCCGTACCTGCCGTGCCCGTTTCGGTGCAGCCCGCGAGCATCGTCACGGAAAGCAGCGCCGATACCGCGACGCAGGCTAATTTTTTGCTCAATGATCTCATATCTTTTCCTCCCGTAACCTTAGTCAAAGATGTTGTTGCTGTCGGCGAGTTTATAAACCTCTGCCGAAAGAGCCGCCCCCTCCGAGCCTGCCAGCCCGAGCGTATAGCTGCCCGTGAGCGCCGTATGCGAGGAGAGCGTCACCTCGCCGTTGAGATAGGCCTCAAGGAAGGGGCCGTCGGCGGCGACCGTCAGGGAAAAGGAAGTCTCGTCCCCGTCCTCCACCTTGATGCTGCATCCCGCCGAGCCGCTCTCGATGCAGAGATACAGCTCTTTGTTCTGCCGTTTGAGGCGCACATGATAGGTCGTATCCCCCTCCGAGAGCGTCACGCCCGCATAAGATGCCGAAAGGGGCAGCTCGATCTCCGCCTCGATGAGGCTGCGGCCGAACGTACCTTCCAGCACGGCGCTGCCCGAAGAGGAAGTGACGGCAAAGCCACCCCCCCTTCTCTCCGCGCCCTGAAGCACGGCGTTCTCGCCGAAGGAGGCGACGTGCCCCCTGTTGAGCAGGGAGAGAAGATGTTCATCGCAGCGGGTAGCAAGCAGCCCGTCTTCCCGCTGATATACCTCGCGCGCAAGGTTGAGGTATCCGCCCCACACGTTGGCGTGCGGACGGTAGTTGAGCCAGCCGTAGAGGTACCACATCCCGCCCACGCGGCACACCTGCGCCGCGTGCAGGTCGCCCCCTTCGAGCGCGTGCTCCTCCTTGCTGTTCCAATCGACTTCTTGGGGCGCGGCGCCCTCGTCGCCCACGCGGTAGTGAAGGTACCCCACATTCCCCGCCGTGCCCGTTCCGTAGACGGAGTAAAAGAGATACCACCTGTTTCCGATCTTCTTGAGCTGGGGGCACTCGGGATCCCCCCGCCCCGTGAAATCGGCGAGCCGCACGGCCTTGGTCGAAAACTTCCCGTCCTCCCCCGCCGTGTAGAGCGCCAGCCCCTTTTCGCCGTTCGCCTCGGCGGAGGAATAGTAGTTCATCACCACGCAGTAGTAGGTGCCGCTCTCTTCGTCGAAGGTGATATCGGGGTCTCTGCCCGACCATACGCCCTCGTCGAAATATGCCCGCCAGGTATATTTGAGCAGGCCGTCCTCTTCGTCGATGTAGGGCTCGGCGGCATTCTGCCAGACGAGAAGATCGTCGCTCACCGAGCCGCCCGCATAGTTCCCCTTGCCGTAGCTGCTGCGGTAGCGCCCCTCCCCGTCGACATACACCCCGAGCGCATAGTAGAGCTCCTGCTCGGGCGGGTTTTTCTCGTCCGTCTTCAATTCGGCGTCGCGGTAATGCACAAGATCGTCGCTCACCGTCAAGAGGGAGGAGAACTGTTCATACCGCTTGCCCTCCTGCATCCCCGTCGAGAGATAGTACATATAGAGCTTTCCCGTCTTCTCGTCGTAGAAGGGATGCACGTCGCCGTAATAGCCGTCCACCGTATGATGGAGCAGCGCCTCCTCGGCGAGCGTATAGTCGACGGTGGGGTTCCAATACACCTCTGCCTCGCCCGAGACGATGAAATGCACCTCCTCCCCTCTTTTCAGCGTCACTTCCTGCGTATGATAGATGCCCTCCGCATCCGTCACCTCATATTCGCAAAGCACGCTCTCGCCCTGCATGACGATGACGCGCGCCCTCTCTCCTGCAAAGAGGCGCGGATTGCCGCTGATGCGGGCGATGCCGTCCTCGGGGGCTAAGAAGGAGCGCACCGCATCCGCGCCCGCCGCCGCCCGCATGACGCCCTCCTGCATGGAGGCGCCGCCGCCCTGCCAGCCTTCCCCGTCCTCGCTCATATCGCTCAAAATACCGTTCGTGCGGAAGCGGTAGTAAAAACCGTTATACCCCTGTTCCTGCATGAGGGTATAGCCGTAGGAGGCCTTATAGAGCGATTTGCCCTCCACGGGGGGCGTCACCTGTTTTTGCGTCCGATAGAATCGGCATAGGTAAGCTCTTCGTTTACCACCGGTTTTTCCTCCTCTTGCCTGCACGCGGGCAGAAGACAGCCTCCCGCAAGGCACGTCGCCATCATGACGGCAGCCGCAGCGCGCCCCTTCATTTTTTGTTCCTTCGCTCCCGCACGGCGTAAATGATGCGGATCGCCGCCAGAAGCACTGCCATCAGTCCGCAAGAGATGATAAGGATATACCACTCTGCCGTCCCGAACGGCACGATAAAGAGCATGACGGCGCTCGCAAGCAGCAAAAACAGCGCCGCTTTGACCGTAAACGAAACCAACTGTCCTCTCATTTCTCTTCCTCCTGCCGATATAATTTCACGTTTTGAAAGTTCACACTTGTATTATGCGTAAAGATCCCCAGATCCCCCTCTTTCCGGTCAAACATACGCGCGCTCATTGCCACACGGTCGTTGATATAGACTTCGAGCACGCTCCCTTCAAAGAGGATGAGGAGCTTATTCTCCTCGCCCGGCACGATCGGGCAGTACCGCTCTGTCTCGGGCTCCATGTGACGGGTGTTGTCGGCACGGGGCTGGCGGTCCATCGCCACGCGGTTGAAGCGCGGCTCAAATTTGACGGCATAATAGCAGTCCGCGCCCTCGTCCGCCCTCAGAAGGACGCCGAAGTCGCCGCAGTCGGAGGAGGCGTTAAACGTGAGCTCGATCTTCCCGTTCTCGGGCATCCTGCCCAGCATACAGAGGCTCCTGCCCTCACTGCCGAGGGCATAGTCTCCCTGCCCTGCCGCCACGCCGCCCATCGTCCTCTTGACCGCCAGCGCGACCTCCTGCCCGTACTGCGCCGCGATCTCTTCCGGGCACTTGACGCCCAGCGTGCCGTCGGGGAGCTGTACGATCTCGTGCGGGATGATGGTGCCCCCCCACTGCCATGCGCCGTCGTCCCGCTCGTCCTGCTTGATGCAGTTCCAGCCGAAGAGGATGCGCCGCCTGCCGTCCGAAACGCTCTTGGCGGCATAGAAGGCATGGCCGTCGAAGTTGTTGACCCTGGGCGCCGTCCACGGGCCGTAGGGGGAATGGCTCATGCGGTACGTCGTCACGATTTTATCGGTAAACTCGCTGAAAAGCAGATACCAGCGATCGCCGATGCGAAAGAGATCGGGGCACTCGTGTGTATAGTAGGCGTGGGGCGCGTAGAAGGGCGTTTTGTCGACCTCCCAATGCGTGAGGTCGCGCGAACGGGCCAGAACCGTCGCCCCGCGCGCCGAGGAGGGATCTCCGTTCTTCACCCTGCCGGCGATCAGCATCCCGTACTCGCGCCGCTCCTCGTCATAAAAGACAAAGGGATCGCGGAAGTCGTGCATCTCCAGCCACGGGGGAGCAGCGAGCACGAAATCTTTATCCTTCCGCCAATGCACGAGGTCGCGGCTCACGGCGCGCAGGATCTTCTCTTCGGGCAGTCCCTTTTCTTTGAGATGAGGGTTGTGGCCGGTATAGAAGATGATGTACTCCTCCCCCGCTCTTATACAGCAGCCCGTAAAGACGTAGAGATCCTGTTCCTCCGCCCCGCCGCGCGGCAGGACGGGACCGAAGTCCTGAAAGCGGACGAGGTCTTTCGTCGTGATGAGGCACCACGGGCACCCCTCGCCATGAACAGAAATATCACGATGATCGCAAAGATAAAAGAGTTTGAACTCTCCGTTTTCATAATACGGAATGACATCCGCACAGACGGCTTTCCCCGATGCCCTATAGTACATTTTCTCCTCCAAATGGTAGATTTTAGCATATACAAACGTTTGCACATCGTTCAAAAAAATAATATAAGATAGGGGGATCTCCAATGTGCAAACGATTGTATCTATGCAGAGTATAGCACAGATCCGCCGTGCTGTCAATAGGTTCGGGAAAATTTTCTGGAATTTTTTTCGTTTACCCCTTAATTTTTCTGTACAAATCTTTCAATTTTTGTTATAATCATGATCGTACATAATGTTTACGAATATAAGGGTATCATGAAAATGATCACGATCAAAGATGTGGCATTCAGGGCAAACGTATCGCCCTCCACGGCCTCGCGGGCGCTCAGGCAAATCGGTTATATCAGCAAGGAAACGCATGACAACGTCTTCCGGGCGGCGGCGGAACTCGGGTACATCGCCAATGCGACGGCGCAGCAGCTTAAGACGCGCAACGTCCATACCGTCGGCTTCATCATTTCGGACAGCAACAATGAGTACTATTTCAGCATCCTCACCGATATCCAGAAGATGCTCACCGAAAACGGTATGAACCTCATCATCGCTTTCAGTTCGGAAAACCCCGTCGACGAGGAGACTTGCTTCCGTTCCCTCATCGCCAGCCGCGTCTCTACCATCTTCTTCACCCCCACCAACGACCAAAACGGGGAGATCATTTCCGTTGCCAAAAAGAACGGCATCAAGGTCGTGCAGCTCTTCCGCGATATTTACAGCGATCTCGACACCATCATCAACGACGATGAATCGGGCTGCTGCCGCGCCGCCGCCAAGCTGTTGGAGCTGGGCTGCCGCCGCCTGCTCCTTGTCGACGTCGAATACCTCTATCTCGACTCCGAGCGCGTCCGCCCCGACCGCAGCACGGGCTTCCTGCGCGCCGTCGAAGGAAGCGGCGCCGTGTACGATATCCTGCGCTTCCCCCTCGTCGACTACGATACGAACGTCCTCTCGGCGCATATCGACAGTTTCCGCCCCGACGGCATCATCACCGCGACCAACGTTGCAGGCCTTGAAGTTTTGAGCCATTACGGCCGCAGGCAGCTGAGCGGCATCCGCTTCATCACCTTTGACGACAACCGCTGGCTGCAATTCTGTTCCGTCTCCGCCATCCGCCAGAACACCGCCATCCTGGCGGAAAAGATCAAGGAGGCGGTCTGTTCCCGGCAGGAGACGCCGCAGAAGATCCTCATCCCGCAGGAGCTCATCATCCGCCGCGAGGCGCTCATCGATATCTGAAACGTTTATCACCCGCAGCGCGGGTGATTTTTTTTGCCTCCTCGGCGGGCGGCAAAAGCGCCGCGCAAAAGGGCAGCGCAAAAAGGCAGCGCAAAAAAAATATCTTTGCCCGCCAAAGCGCCCTCTGAATTCTTGACTTTTTCGCCCGTTCGCGCTATAAATTTAGAAGAAGAAAGATATTCCACAAAGGAAGATAACAGGAAAAATGCAACTGAGCGAAGCACAGAAGGAGCACGATTACATCGTCAAAGAGATCGGGCTGCCCTTTGAAACGGAGCGCCGCCTTGAAGCGCTCGGCATGACCAACAACACCCCCATCCGCGTTTTGAACCGCAAGGGCAAGGGCATCCTCGTCGTCAAGCTGCGCGGCACGCGCTTTGCCTTCGGCAGCAACATCACGAAGAACATCGAAGTCGAGGAGGCAGAAGATGGGCAAGCCTGAAAAGACTGCGGGCGGCGAGATGACCATCGGCTTCATCGGCAACCCCAACTGCGGCAAGACGACGCTCTTCAACGCCTACACGGGCGCCAACCTCAAGGTCGCCAACTGGCCTGGCGTCACGGTGGAAAAGGTCTCGGGCGCCATCAAGGAGCACAACGAGACCATCCACCTCGTCGACCTTCCCGGCACTTACAGCCTCACCTCCTATACAATGGAGGAGACCGTCTCCCGCCAATTCATTTTGAGCGACGAAGTGGACGTCATCATCAACGTCGTCGACGCCTCCGCCCTCGAGCGCAGCCTCTATCTGACGCTGCAGCTTTTGGAGCTGAGAAAGCCCGTCGTCATGGCGCTCAACATGATGGACATCGTTGAAAAGCGCGGCATGGAGATCGATATGCACCGCCTGCCCGAGATGCTGGGCATCCCCGTCATCCCCGTGACGGCGAGGAAGCGGCAGGGGCTCGACTCCCTCCTGCACGCCGCCATCCACCACAAGGACAGCGTAAAGCCCGACGCCCTCGTCCACGACCACAAGACGCCCTCCCACCACCGACACGACCATCACGCCGAATATGCGATGGTCTATTCGGACGCCATCGAGGACAAGATCGATCTCATCATCGCCGCCCTCAGCGAAAAGTACCCCGACCTTGCCAACAAGCGCTGGCACGCCATCAAGCTTTTGGAGGGCGACAAGGAGATCACGGAGAAGTACCCCGTCGAGCTCCCCGCCGTCCTCGACAAGAGCTACGAATCGGAGATCATCAACGAAAAGTACGACTTCATCGATGAGATCATCCGCGAGGTGATGATCCACAAACAGCGGCAGGACATCTTCACCGATAAGCTCGACCGCGCCTTCACGCACAAGGTATGGGGCATCCCCATCTTCCTCGGCATCATGGCGCTCGTCTTCTTCCTCACCTTCTTTGTGGGCGACGCCATCAAGGCGCTCTTTGAAATGGGGCTTTCCTGGCTCTCGGATACGGCGTCCTCGGGGCTCAACTCCATCGGCGCGCACCCCATCGTCGTCTCCCTCCTCGTCGACGGCATCATCGGCGGCGTGGGCACCATCCTCACCTTCCTGCCCAACATCTTCATCTTGTTCCTCGCCCTCGCCTTCCTCGAAGACAGCGGCTACATGGCGCGCGTCGCCTATGTCATGGAGGGCATCATGAGTAAGCTCGGCCTCTCGGGCAAGGCGTTCATCCCCATGCTCCTCGGCTTCGGCTGCACGGTGCCCGCCATCATGGCATCCCGCGCCCTCGAGAGCAAACGCGACCGCTTCAAGGTGATGCTCGTCACCCCCTTCATGAGCTGCAACGCCCGCCTCACCATCTACATCCTCTTTTCGGAGATGTTCTTCGGCGCCTATGCCATGCTCGTCGCCTTCTCCATGTACCTCATCGGCATCGTGGTCGCGATCGGCGTCTCCGCCGTCATCCACCTCATCGACAAAAAGAAGACCATAAACTACCTCATCATCGAGCTTCCCGAATATAAACTGCCCGATGCGCGCACCGTCGCCATCTATGTGTGGGAGAAGGTCAAGGACTACCTCGTCAAAGCTGGCACCACCATCTTCATCGCCACCATCCTTATCTGGGCGCTCCTCAATTTCGGCCCCACGGGCTTTGTGGAGGACATGGGATCGAGCTTTGCCGCCTATGTGGGCAAATTCCTCGTACCCGTCTTTATCCCCGTCGGCCTCGGCTTCTGGCAGATCGTCGTCGCCCTCATCGCGGGGATATCCGCAAAGGAGCTCGTCGTCTCCAGCTGTGCCATCCTCTTCGGCATCGTCAACGCGAGTTCGGCGGAAGGCATGGCAGCCTTTGAAACGGCGCTCGCGGGCATCGGCTTTACCTCCCTCAACGCCTTGTGCCTGATGGTGTTCTGCGTGCTCTACATCCCCTGCGCGGCGACCATCGCCACCATCCACAAGGAATCGAGAAGCTGGGGCTGGACTGCTTTCACCCTCTTCTTTACCCTCCTCGTCGCCTGGGTCGTGACCTTCATCGTCTACCAGGTGGGGCAGCTCATCGTCTAAGGAGCAAAAATATCGTCTAAGGAGCGCACAATGCGGCAACTTTTTTCAGGCGCACAGCTTCTCGCCGCAAAGCTGACGGGCGCGGGGCTCATCGTCACCCTCCTATTGGCGGCGGCGATCGCGGCGGCGGCAGTGCTTGCCGTCCTCTCGATCGTAAAGCGACGCAAGAAAAGCAAGGGCAAATGCGCGGGCTGCGGCGGCAGCTGTACGGGCTGCATAGGCTGCTCCGTCAGGCAACGCCCCCGCAGCGAAGATGCGGACAGCAAAGCAGACAAAAACGAATGATCTCCTATCGTATTTCAATATTCGACCCCCGCGACTGTCGCGGGGTTTTCGTTTACACAAAAACGACCCCGAAAAATTTCGGGGCTTTGCGCCGTATGGCTGACTATACTTCCCACTACGGGAGTGCTTTTAAGGCAGATGTCAGAGGTTCGGAACACCATATATAGTGCTATGTATTGCATTTTAGCCTATATATTGTGCCCATTGCCCACTATCCTCTCTTGTCCCTTTTTATATTAAGGCGCTTTTCTTTCGTTAGCCCCTCCTGAAATTTTTGCCGTTTCGTTTGGGGAGTATAGCACAGCGTCCGCAAAACGTCACCGCGGAAAAAAATAATTGCCCCGCAGGGAGCTCATAAACTGTATTCAAACCGAGTAAGCCGTAAAAGGGCTTGCCCGGTTTTTTCTTTTGGGTAAATATGCTGCCCGCAAGCAATTATTTTTTGCCCTGTCGGTGGAAAATTTTTGCGAACGTAAAACCTCATGACCCTTTTCCCGAGCAGGTTCCCAAATAACTTGCCCGGTATTTTTTGCCCCCAACAGTCTGCTTCCGGCAAATATTTTCCCCCTTTTTCGCTGACATTTTGGCGGCGAAATATCAAACAGCCATGTCCCTACGTCCGCCGTGCTTTGCCCTCCCCTGCCGAAAGGCAAAAATAATTTCAGGAGGGTGCAAATGAAGAAAGTAGTTTATTCCGTTTCGAGAACAAATCGTTATGGAAGCACCAAGATGACTGGTCTCGGGTTTATCACCGAGAGCGATCTCATCACCGCCTGCTTGAGCAAGAAAGGCAATGCGTACATCCGCGTATTTGAAGATTGCGTGAAGAATTGCCACGCCGTTCCGAACCGCCCCGGCGAGTACAAGGGCGCGCACTATGAGATCCGCGAGATCGAAGTCGAGACCAAGAACAGCAGCGACGAAAGTACGGGATATGAGACGCGAGAGATCGAATTCGAATATTCCGTCTGGTACAAGTTCGTGGATGCAAACCGCAATGCGCAGCCGAGCGAAGAAATCCTGCATTATGTCAACAAAGTCTGGTTGCCTTATGCAAACAAACACCTCAAACAAATTCAAGCCGCGGCATGACCGCAAAGGAGAATGGATCATGGCAAACTATTTCAGGATCACCGCATACCACCCCGCAAAGAACATCTGCGCCATTTTTGACAGCAACGGACGCTTTGAAAAGCTTTGGCAGTTCTCTGCATACCTCGTCCAAAAAGGCTTCAAGATCGTTGAAGTCGGAAATGCCGAGAAATTCTCGGAAGGAGACTTTTTAAAGGCCCACGAATGTCGGCAGATGCTTGTACGCGCCTGCGCAAAAGGACAACCCGCCGTTGACGCAAACGTCGTTATCGTCAAGGGCAAGCGTTACGAGGTGAAGCGATGAAGGAAACAAAACGCGAGATCTGCGAACGCCACAAGCCGATCGCTTATTTCAGCGGCTTTGGCGGGCTGGAGGTCCGGCATATCGAATGCGGGATAAACGATTACCTCTATCTCATCGCCGGCGCATGGAACGGCAGCCCTTCCTACCATCGTCTGAAGATCTATTACGACGAAAAACAGACATATATCAAACTTCACGGCTGTAAATGCCCGCTTTCGGAGTTCATCCGAGCGTAACTGCAATGCAAAAGGGAGAGGCCGTGGGCGGCTTCTCCCTTTTCGATCTCACGACTTATATCCATAAATTTACGACTCTACAGCTTATCACGCGACTCCAAAAGACCTCTCCTTCTTTTTTCTTATTTCCCTTAACAAACCACAACTCTTCTGAGAATTTTCCCCAAATGTCATTTTACAAATTACCGAAATACAGCTTTTCGTCTGGTACAATAGAGAAAAACAATAAAGACCTGCAAATAAAAGTCAAGTAAAAAGTAAGAAGTTTTTCTAAGAAATTTTAGAAACAAAGAAGTGCATGG
>CALVTT010000016.1 GCA_944363045.1 uncultured Clostridia bacterium
AAGGAGGGCTATGCCGACGGCAGCGAGACGCGCACGGCACAGCAGCTCGCGGCGGCGGATACGCTGACCGTCGACAAAACGATCACCGCGACCTCCCAGGTCATAAACGTCACGCTCAGCGGCAAAGTGATTGGCGTTGAGGGGACGGGGCTCAAGGGCGCGGTCATCACCGCGGGCGACCTGACGGCGACGACGGGGGAGGACGGTACCTTCACCATCGAAAACTTCCCCGTGGTAGACACCGAGATCACCGTCATGCTCAACGGGTATCTCTCGGCGGAAGTTTCCTTTACCGCCTCCGACTATACGGTTGGTGAGACGTTCTCGCTTGGGGATATCTATCTTACCCGCGAATATACGCAGCTCGGCGGCGCCTTCGGCACGAAGTCGGATTCGTTTGCCTCCTTCACTCCCTATGTTACGAGAGGGGAGACGGCGTTCCTCTTCCGCTTTGTGGGCGAGAGAACATTTACGGGCACGGTGGAATTCTATCTCGATACGGGACTCAGCTCGGGCGACGGCGGCAGGAACGCGACCGATTACCGCTTCGACCTGCGTGCGGACGGATCTATCGGCGTGGATAACTTCGGCGGCGCCAACACCAATACGAGCACGCTCGTCTATGCCGTTTCGGGCAGCGCGCAGGCACCCGTCCTCACGTTGGAAATCCCTTACGCCTTCCTCGGCGTACAGCGTGATGAGATCGTCGGTGTCACCTTCGGTCAGGGCGGCGTCAAAAACGGCGACATTGTTTCCGATTGGGATGGCTGGAACGGGCTTGCGGGCGTGACGGGCGTCAACGGTCTGGAATTCGTACAGCCCGAGCGCACCTGGGACTATATCCGCATTGGCGTCGATAACAAGCCCTTCTGGAACGCGGAGAACGTGACGCTCGAAGAGCTTGACCTCACGGGCTATGATCTGCATTTCGGCAAGGGGGCAACGGACGACAGCATCCATGCCGAGGTCTCCCGCGATGCGAACGGCGTTACCTTTGAATTTGTCACGCTGGGCGATTTCGGCATCCACGACGGGACAAACAGCGACTATGTGCTGATCTACTTCGATACGGGCGCACAGACGGGCGGCTGGGAAGGCGTCGATTACCTCATCAAGATCGACAAGGACGGGAACGTCTACGGCAAAAATACCGCATGGTGGCAAGCCGGAGAGGATAGCAAGCTCGGTACGATCGCGATCTCCCGCGAGAACGGCGTAACGAAATTCTCCTACACCGTCGCCTACACGACCATCGGCGTTCAGACAGATGAAGTATTCGGCTTTACGCTCGTGGAAGGATGGCGCACGGATGCCGATAACGGCTCAAATGAATATGGCGGCTGCCTGTATTCCTATGCGGACGGCTGCCATGTCGTGGCAGATGCAGCGAATACAGCGGGCTATATCCGCATCAAGGCAGATGGCTCGCTCTCGGTGGCGGCTTCCAATGCAGAAGTTGCGGAATAAGGAGGAAATATCATGAAAGCGATCAAAACGATCTCAATGGTTGCGCTCTCAGCGCTTCTTCTCGTCGGGGCAACGGCTTGCGATACAAATACGCGGGAACCCGGCAATGACGTCGGCATCGGGACGCAGTACACCGATCCCAATACCGCCGTCAAGACCTATGATAACCGCGCCTATAACGAGTACCTTTTGGGCGACGAGGCGGTCATCGAAAATCAGTGGCAGGGCTACGGGATCGGCGACCCGTTCATCATGCGCTACAACGGCGTCTACTATCTCTATGTCTCCTCGCTCGACACCGAAGTGGGCGTGCGCGCCTACAAGTCGGCGGATCTCGTGAACTGGGTGCCCGTCACGGGTGCGGGGCTCAAAGAGGGGTACGTCTCCCAGGACAGCGTGACGCTTGCAGCGTACGCGCCCGAGGTGTATTACTACAACGGCACCTTCTATATGTACACGTCGCCCGGCGGCAAGGGGCACTATATCCTCACTTCCTCCAGTCCCGAAGGGCCCTTCACGAGCGTGACGGACAATTTCGGGATGAGCATCGACGGCTCGGTGTTCATCGACGACGATGAGCAGATGTACTTCAGCTATGCGAGCAACCAGGGCATCCGTATGGCGCGCATGACAGACATGCTTACGATCGATACTACTTCGACGCCTGCTCTCACCGGGGTGCAGATCGGCGGCTGGACAGAGGGATCGTATATCATGAAGCGGGATGGGATCTATTATCTCACCTTTACGGGCAACCATGTTGCTTCCGATGGCTATCGCATTGCCTATGCTACGGCGGAGGAGCTGCCGGAAAGTTACCGCAATGCCTTCACACGCGGACAGAACAACCCGATCGCATTGGAGACGGAGAGTGAACTCAAGGGGATCGGACATTCGTCCACCGTCCTCGGGCCCGATATGGATTCCTACTATCTCGCCTATCATTACCTCAACTCCTCGGGCGGCCCCAACCGAAGCCTCGGGATCGATCGGCTGACGTTCAACGGGACGATGATGTCGGTCGCGCCCTCGCTCGACGACAGCGTGACGCCCGCGCTCCCCGCGTTCTACGCGGCGGGCAGGGATGCGGAGAAGTTTGAGGAGGCGGACGGCGCGCTTCTGAGTAAGACGCAGGCGCCTGCCGACTTCACGGCGGAATTCAACCTGAGCGGCGCGGCTTCCGCGACCTATCTCGTCGGCTATACCGATGCCGAGAATTACACGAGCGTCACCGTCGACCTCACGGCAAAGACAATAACGCTCGCGCAGACGGCGGGCGGGGCGACGACGCAGATCGCAAGCGGCACGCTGGTCAACGACTATGCGGCGGACAAACTGCACACGGTGCGCGTCGCGTCGCGCGGCGGTGTGGTGGACGTCATGTTCGACAACATGACCAAGATCGACAACGCGTCCTGCACGATCGCCGCGGGCAAGATCGGCTACCTTGCGGCGGAGAGCGCCGAGATCGGCTACACCGCCTATTCCGAAGTCGCCATGGGCATGAGCGACGAGCAGGAGGCAAAGCAGGCAAGTACCTTTGTCGGAGCGGCGGCATACCTTCACGACGACGTCTATACCGACGGGTACGACCTGAGCGAAGAGAGCGCCCTTTCTGTGATCTCCGAGGACACCGACTACCGCCTGGCGGGCTGGAAGGCTCTGACGCTCGGCAAGGAAGGGGATGATGCCTCCTATCTCGTCTACAACAGAAAGACGGGCAGGTACGGGCTCGAACTCGTCTATCCCGCGGCGGACGCGGGCAAGAAGATCGGCGTGAAGATCGACGGCGTGAACGGCGGAACGGTCTGGCGCTGCACGCTGCCCGAGGTGGAAACGACAAACGGCTACGTCAAGGCGGTCGTCGGCGAGTTCGACGTGGAGCAGGGCGCGCGCATCATCCGCCTGGAGAACGTGGGCAGTTCCGTCACGTTTGCGGCGTTCCGTCTGGTGGAGACGTCCTCCGTCACGCCCGTCTATGAGCAGTCGCTCTCTTCCTATGCGGAGAAGGGCGCGGACTACAAGACCATCTGGAAGATCAAGGACGGCGGGCATTACGCCAAGGCGGGTACGCGCCAGCTTGTATATTTCGGCGACAATGCCATTACCGACTTCACGCTTGAGGTGGAGGTCCTTCTGGAAGGGGCGACCGGTTCTTCTTCGACGGCCGGTATCGTATTCCACGCGCGCAATTATGCTTCTTCCCCGCACGATTCCTACACCAGTATTCAGGGGTACTACCTTGCGTTGAGCAACAACACGGTCGTCCTGGAGCGGTTGAATTATGCGGATGACAGCGAGCCGATCGCTTCGGATGCGCAAACCATCCAGAGTGATGTCTACTACAAGCTCAAAATTCAGGCAAGGGGAAATGTCATCACCGTATGGCTGAATGATGAGCAGGTGATCGAAGTGACGGACGACTGGGCATTTGCAAACGGTAAAGTCGGCCTCTACACGAACGGTGCGGCCGTGATTTTCCGGAATCTGAAGATCAGCAGCTGATTGTCAAGGCGAGCGCGGGCTGCGGCATGGCTGCAGCCCGCGTCTACCTTATTTTACAGGATATCGCATCCTGACATCAGAGGGGCGGCAAGGCAATATGAAAAAAAGCATTTTGATAGTGGCAGCAGCATTTATTGCATCGATCATTTTATCATCGTGCTCCGAGGGAGCAAAGACAGAAATCGAATATATCCCGCCCGAAGTCGAGCGGTATGAAAATCCCATTGAGATCGAAGGTCAGTGGGGTTCCAGCGCGGCAACGGGCGCGGAAGGACAGTACGGCATCGGCGATCCCTTCGTCATGCGCTTCAACGGAAAATACTATCTCTATCCCTCCACTTCCGATCCCTGCAGCGGGATCAAGGTCTTTGAGTCAAGCGACCTCATCCATTGGAAGGACATGGGGTACGCCGTCCCCGAATCGGACGAGACGTCGCACGGCGCCTATGCGCCCGAAGTCATCTATTACGACGGCTATTTCTACCTGTGCCAGTCGCGGGCGGGGCAGGGACACTATATCTACCGTTCCGAAAGCCCGACGCAGGGGTTCACGCTGATCAGTTCTTCTGGGCGCAGCCCGTCCGATCTTGACTACGGAAATATCGGCCGCGGGATCGACGGGTCGTTCTATGTCTCCGATGACGGCAGGCTCTTCCTTCTGCATACCGTCACGCCCGCGGGGCTGCAATATACCGAGATCACCGACGTCTCCGATATCAACCCCGATACCCTCGGGAAGGACACGCAGCTCGGGGACGCCAACCTCAATCATTGGATCGAGGGTCCCGGCATCTTCCGCCGCGGAAATTTCAGTTATCTCACTTATGCGGGCAATCACGTCCTCTCAAACGGCTACAGGATCGCGTACTCGTATGCCGAAGATCTTGACGATCTCTCGTCGTTCGTGCAGCCCGTGGACAATGTGACGATCATCGACACCGACGAAGCGCACCGCGGGCTTGGGCATTCGAGCAATGTGAACGGGCCCGACCTCGATTCTGTCTATACGGCGTATCACAGTCTGGTCGGCAGAGGCCCTGCGCGCAGGTACAATCTTGACAGATATTTCGCCTGCGGCAGCCTGCTCACTGCAAACGGTGTCACACACAGGAGCGTTGCCGTGCCCGATGCGCCCGATCGCGGCGGCTATGCCGATCTTCTGCGGGAGGAGGCGGGTGCATACGTGTTCGGCGAAACGGGGGACTATTTTACGGCGGAGTACAATTTTATTCCTTCCGCGCGGCAGGAGGTGTTCTTTGGCTCCTCTTCGGGAAAAAGCTATGTCGTGCAGTACAGCGGCGGGACGCTGCGGCTTTTGCACCGAGAAGGGAAGAACGAGAACGTCATCGCCGAACAGAACGTCTTTCTTACGGAGGGGAAACTCGTTACGCTCCGCATAGAGAACGGCGACGGCATCGGCTATCTCTACCTGAACGGGATGCGCGTCATCTCCTATCCTGCAGAGGCTGCCGCAGGCAAGACGGGCTATGCCTTGTCGGAAGGGGTCGGCTATACGGCGTATACCAACGAGGTGTTCGGTACGTCCGATTTCGAAGCACTCAAGAACTTCCCCACGCGCTTTCCCGCAACGAGCTACCTGAAGGGGGAGATGCGCGGATTTTCCATCCGCGACGCCCGCCGCGTGAAAGGCGGTATTCGCGTCGGGGAACCCGAAAGCACGGTGCGCATCGGCGATGCCTATGCTGTCGCGCTGGAACGCGGCGACTGGGTAAAATATGCCGTCGACATCCCCGAGGATGGGACTTACAGCCTTTCCGCGGAAGTCTCAGCGGCTTCGCACGGTGCAGAAATTTGTATTACGATCGGTGAAAATGAGGTTCGTGCGACGATCCCTTCCGCTGAGGAAGACTATCGGTGCGTCCGTGTTCCGCTCGGTGAGATCGAGGCGGCGGGCGGTGTGCAGACGATGAAGGCGGAAGTGATTTCCGGGCGAGCGGAGATCACCTTCTTCGAGGCCGAAAGCTCGGAAACGGGCGCTGTCTCGCTCACGTCTTATGATACCGTCAACGGTGCGGCGCAGACTGCGGCGGACGGCTCGGTCACCGTCAGCGGAGAGCGCGGTGTGATCGTCTGGAAGAATACGGGACATACCGATTTCGAGGCGGAGATCGCGTTCTCATGTGCGGTCTCCATTGGGACCGATCTCGGGTTCATGATCCGCTCCTCTGACTATTCATACCACTCCGCGCAGCCCGCCGAATCGTGGCGCGGCTATTATCTCCAGCTCGGCACGAGCATCGTGACGCTCAGCCGGTACGACTACGGGGACTTCGGCGCGCTCGGTATCAAGCGCACGGGGGATATTGATCTCGGCAGCGGTATGCACACGCTCGTCATCCGCGCGGCAGGTCATACTCTCTCCGTCGACATCGACGGCGCCGTCGTCTTTACGGCTCAGGATGAGTTTGCCTTTTTGGGCGGCAGACTGGGCGTCTATGTCGGCTCGGGGGCGATCACACTACATTCATTGAAATATCAGGCAAAATAGGGAACGATCATGAAGCATGTAAAGTGTTTTCAAAAAGGGTATCCGCGTCCGCAGTTCGTGCGCGACGCATGGATCGATCTGAACGGGATTTGGAAGTTCGGATTCGGGGAGGAAGTTACAGAGGAGAACGCGCTGTGCGGGAAATTGCCGCGTGAGATCTGCGTTCCGTACAGTTATGAAACGGAGATGAGCGGCATAGGCGACCCCGGTGTCCACCGCACGGTGTGGTATTCCCGCACGATCTCCCCTAAGGCGGGCAAGCGGACGATCCTGTACTTAGAGGGCGCCGACCATACCGCAACGGTCTATGTGAACGGAACGGCTGCGGGCACGCACTGCGGGGCATATTCGCGGTTTTCTGTGGACATTACAAAATATCTGCACGCCGGGGAAAATCTCCTGACCGTTCGCTGCGACGACGGCGGGCACCCCGCGCAGGTGCGCGGTAAGCAGCGCTGGCAAAAGGAGAACTTCGGCTGCTGGTATGTGCAGACGACGGGGATCTGGAAGAGCGTCTGGCTGGAATATGTCGATGACGTCTTTTTGCAGTCGCTCAAGATCACGCCCGACCTCACCGATTACAGCGTCAAATTGGATTTTTCCGTCAGCTGTCCTGCGGAGGACGTTTGCGTCTCTTTTGCGGTCTCGTTCGGCGGAGAACTGCTGCACACAGTCACAGCCTCGGCATCCGACCGCTATTGCAGCGTTACGTTGCCGCTTCCGAGCGAGAAGCTCACCTATCAGGTCGCACTTTGGTCGGTGGAAGAGCCGTCGCTCTACGATCTGACCGTTCGCGTCCTGAAGAGCGGGAAGGAGACGGACCGCGTCGGCAGTTATTTCGCCCTGCGCGATTATTCGGTCATGGGCGATAAGATCATGCTGAACGGTCGTCCGTTTTATGCGCGCCTGGCGCTCGACCAGGGGTATTGGCGCGAGAGCGGGCTCACGCCTCCCGACGAAGAGGCGCTCGTGCGCGACATCACGCTCGCCAAGCAAATGGGGTTCAACGGCGTGCGCAAGCATCAGAAGGTGGAGGACGAGCGCTTTTTCTATTATGCGGATCTTTTAGGGTTCACCGTATGGTGCGAACTTCCGTCCAACCATTGGTTTGCAGACGATTGCTCCGAACAGATCACAAGAGAGTGGATGGAGATCGTGCGTGCGAATTATAATCATCCCAGCCTTGTGACGTGGGTGATCTTCAACGAGAGCTGGGGGGTGCGTAACATTCTTGTCAACCGCGTGCAGAGCGACCTCGCTACGGCGCTGTACTATCTCACCAAGAGTTTCGATCAGATGCGCCCCGTTGTTTCCAACGACGGTTGGGAGCACGCGATGAGCGACATCCTGACGCTGCACGACTACGAGCAGGACGGCGAAAAACTGTTCACGAGATATGCGACGATGCAGAAGATCACGCAGGGCAGTTCGGAGAATACGCAGCCGCTTCCTTATGCACAGGGGTACGCATACCGCGGACAGCCCGTCATCATCAGCGAATTTGGCGGAACGGCATATGTAAGCGATGAACAAAAGGGTTGGGGGTATGGCGACGGCGTCGGCGGCGACGGGGAATTTTTGGAGCGCTTTTCTTCGCTCGTCGGAGCGGTCGACCGTCTCCGTCTGAGCGGCTTCTGCTACACCCAGCTCACCGACGTGCAGCAGGAGGTCAACGGGCTTTTGCACGAGGACAGGACGCCCAAAGTCCCGCTCGAAGAGATCGCAAAGCGCAACCGCCGCTGAGCGGCATGGAGGAGCGTATGAGCCGCACGTTCTGCAATCCCATGCTGGAGGGGGCGGATCCCTTCGTCCTTCGGCACGGGGACAAATATTATCTGTACGCGACCAATGCCGAGGACGGATTCCGCGTCTATTCCTCCGCGGATTTTTCCGCGTGGGAGGACTGCGGTCTCTGTCTGCGTGCGGGGGACGCAATCGGAAAAAAGTGGTTTTGGGCGCCCGAGGTCATGGAGCACGACGGGAAGTTTTACATGGTCTACACCGCGGAGGAGCATCTGGCGATCGCCGTGTCGGAAAGCCCGACGGGACCCTTCGTTCAGACGCAAAAGAAGTGGCTGAGCGAGGAACGCGCCATCGACGGGCACTTCTTCTGCGATGACGACGGAACGGTCTATCTCTATTATGTCCGTCTGCGCGACGGGAACGAGATCTACGTCGCCGAACTCGATCGGGATCTGGAGAGGTTGGATGAGGCGCACGAGACGTTCCTGATTCGCGCCGAGGCGGAGTGGGAGTGCGGGGACTGCCGCGTGACGGAGGGACCATTCGTCCTCAAACACGGCGGGAAATACTACCTCACCTATTCGGCAAACCATACGCGCAGTCCCGATTATGCCGTCGGGTGCGCCGTCTCCCGTTCTCCGCGCGGACCCTTTGCCAAGGCGGCGTATAACCCCGTCCTGCACCGCAATGAGGTTGCGAACGGCGTCGGGCATCACAGCTTTGTGCGTTCTTCGAAAGGAGAACTGATTTGTATTTATCACAGACACTTCGATCTGCATACCTTCCGCCCTCGCCTTGTATGCGCGGATCGTGCAGAGTTTGTGCCCTGTGCAAACGGCGTCGACGTCCTCGTCATCCACGGTCCTACGGCCGCGCCGCAAAGGACGGTCTGATGGAAGGAGATGTATGACCGTCATTGCATCGTGTAGCAGGGTGGCAAAGGCGGCGGGAAGTGTCCCGCCGCCTTTGCTATAAACAGTTGGATAAAAAGAAAAATTTGAGAGAACTCGCAACCTCATACGATCCATCCACTGTGCCGCGCAAAAAGCCCGTCGTTTGACGGGCTTTTTGCGCGGTCTGTTCTGCGGGGCAACGGAAACTCCGTAACAAAAACAGTATTTTACCGAGAAAAAATTTCGCAGATCGTTAAAATTTTTTTCGTAAAAGTCTTGACAAGCAATAGAGGATATGCTATAATCAGGCCAAGTAAAACGTTTTAATAAATCGCTTCACTATGTTTGGGGTGTAAAAATGCGTATTTATATCGTCGGAAGTTTGAATATGGATCTCGTGATCCGTGCGGCGCGTGTGCCTCAAGGCGGCGAAACGATCCTGGGGGAAGGCTTTCTGAGCAACCCGGGCGGAAAGGGCGCCAATCAGGCGGTGGCTGTGGCAAAGCTCGGGGGAGAAGCTTATATGGTCGGCTGTGTCGGTCGGGAATTCGGCGCCGACCTTCTCGAAACGCTGCAAAAGTACGGCGTTCATGCCGATCATGTGCGGAGGGAGACCGACATTTCGAGCGGTATTGCGGTGATCATCGTTGCCGGCGGAGACAATCGGATCATCCTCGATACCGCCTCCAACGGGCGGACGGACGAAGCGCTCGTCGACTGCGCGTTTGCCGATGCAAAGGAGGGGGACTATCTTCTGGTGCAGCTCGAGATCGGGCTTCCCACGGTCGCCTATGCGCTGAAGGAAGCGAAAAAGCGCGGTATGATCACGGTGCTCAATCCCGCTCCTGCCGCTAAGCTCCCTCAAGCGCTGCATGCCGACTGCGATTGGTTCGTCCCCAACCAGACAGAGGCGCAATTTTATACGGGGATCTATCCATCGGATGAGGAAAGCATCCGGGAATGCGCGGAAAAATTGGGAAAGCTGGGCGTAAAGAATGTGCTCATCACGCTGGGGACGGACGGTTCCGCAAGCGTGAGCAAGGGCGTGTTCCGCCGCGTCGATCCCGTCCCGGCCGCTGCCGTCGATACGACTGCGGCGGGCGATACCTATGTGGGCGCGTTTGTGACCCGCCTTTCCGAGGGGGCGGAGATCGAGACGGCTATGCACTTTGCAAGTACGGCGTCCGCACTCACCGTAACGCGCAGGGGAGCGCAGTGCGCCATCCCGCTGAGGGCGGAGGTGGAGGCTTATGCGAAGGAGCAGGGGGTCATCATATGAAGGAAGCAAGAAAAAAAGTAACGATCAAGGATGTTGCGCTTCGTGCGGGGGTGTCTCCGACCACCGTATCCATGGTGCTCAACGGGAAGGACGCCGCATTGCCGGAAAACACCCGCAGGCGTGTGCGGACAGCGGTATCCGAACTGAATTACAGCGCCGATGCCCTCGCGAGGGCGCTCGTCACCCGAAAGACCAATATTATCGGCGTCGTCATCCCCGATATTTCCAACGCCTTCTTTTCCGAAGCCGTTCGCCACATCCAGGTGGAGATCGCGCGGTTCGGATATGACATCATCCTGTGCAACAGCGAAGAGCGGGCGGAAAACGATTACCGCTACATCAACCTGCTTGCGGGAAGAAATGTGGACGGGCTCATCCTGACGCCGAGCGCCGAAGCGTTTACGGCGGAGAATGCGGAAAAAATGCGTCAGCTTCTGGCAGGGCTGCACATCCCCTATTTGTTCTTTGACCGCTATTATCCCGACGAGGGGGTCCGCGTCGCGGTGGACAACGAGGCAAGCAGCTATGCCGCAACGCAGTATCTCCTCGAAAACGGCCACGAAAGGATAGGGGTTGTCGCGGGGCCGCTGACGCTCAACAGCAGCAGGAACCGTCTCAAAGGCGTGTGCAGGGCTCTTGCGGAGCGGGGGCTGAGTTTGCCGGACGAGCTCGTATTTGAAGGGAAATACGATTTTGCGACCGGAGTGGACGGGGGAACGGCGCTGCTCAAAAAGGACATCACCGCGATCTTTGCCTTCAGCGATATGCAGGCATACGGCGTTTACGAGAGCGCGAAGCGGGCGGGGAAGCGCATTCCCGACGATATTTCCGTGATGGGGTTCGATGATAATATCTACTCCTCCGTGCTGGAAGTTCCGCTTTCCACGATGCGCCAGCCGGTGGAGACCATCGCGAAAGAGGTTTGCCGTGCCATCCTTGCGCTCGTCGAGGAGAAAGACATGGAGACGCCGCTCTGCTGTCCCGCACGATTGGTGCGCCGCTCGAGCGTGTCCGATCTCACAAAAGCCTGAAAAAAGTTTTTTTGCAAGGGGCGCCCCTTGCTTCCTGCAATTCCCTGTCGGAATTGCAGGAGAAATAAAATTTACGGGAGGGAAAATGGTATGGTCGATGAAATATTGACGCGGACGGAGAGCGAAGCGGAAACGTCGGACAATACGGCACAAAAGGGCGACCGGAAAATACGCAAGCCCTGGACGGGGAATGATTGGGTGCTCGTGGGGATGGCATCTTTGAGCGTCATCTTTTTGGCGGTATTTGCATATGCGCCGTTGTACGGGCTGATCCTTGCGTTCAAGGACGGGGACGGCTGGCTGAATATCTCTCAGGCGATCTCCGTAGCCGACTGGTGCGAATTTGACAATTTCATTGCATTTTTTGAAGATCCCGACTTTTGGGATATCATCCTGAACACGTTGGGGCTCAATCTTCTGCAGCTTCTCATCAATTTCCCGCTCCCCATCTTGTTTGCGGTATTCACGGCGGAGCTGATGAGCGATCAATATAAGAAATTTGTGCAGACGGTCACATTTTTCCCTCATTTTATCTCATGGGCGGTTTACGGCGGCATTTTCCTGAGCCTGTTTGCATTGGATACGGGTCTTCCCGCGCTGCTGCAGCAGTGGGGGCTTACCGATTCCAAGGTGGATATCCTCGGCGACCCCGATTACTTCTGGTGGATCATTATCGGGACATCGCTCCTCAAGGGGATGGGCTGGGGTTCCGTCATCTATGTCGCGGCGATCGCGGCGATCCCGCAGGAGCTCTACGAGGCGGCCAAGATGGACGGAGCAAACCGCTTCCACAAGATCGCCTATATCACGATCCCGTCGATCGCACCGACCATCACCCTGTTCTTCATCCTCTCGGTGAGCGGCCTGCTCAACAACGGCATCGAACACCTGCTCGTCTTCCAGAATACGAGCAACATCGAACGCAGCGAAGTCCTCGATACTTATATTTACAAGTACGGTATCCCGGATTTCCGTTACAGCTATGCGACGGCGATCGGGCTCCTCAAATCGATCGTTTCGCTCTTCCTGCTCGTCTCGGGCAACTGGGTCTGCAAAAAAATCAGCGGAAAGGGGATCTATTGACATGATGGAAAAACTGACCGATCTTTACAGCGATGCCTATCATCGCTTCAAAAAAGCCATCTTTCTCTTTGCGGGTGCGATCGTGCTGGGGACGCTCGTCTTTGCCTACCTTTCCCATGTGCAGATCGACGGGGGAACGGAACAGGTCTACGTTACGCTCGATGTGCTGTTCTACATCTTCTGCGGGCTGCTTCCCGTTGCGGCGGCGGGCGTCGGATGCTTTGTCTATGTGTACTGTAAGCGGCAGAAGGTCTGGCTCTCCCGTTTCAGGAAGAGCAAGCTCAACCGCCGCGTCGGGGTGTTCGATATCGTCCTTGCTGTGATCATCGGGCTCTTCTGCATCCTCTGCATTTACCCGATCGTCTACGTCCTTGCGGGCAGCTTCAATCAGGGGGCGGATTATTCGATCGGCGGCGTCTGGATCCTTCCCCGCGTGTTTACCTTTGAAAACTATGCGGTCGTCCTCAAAGATACAGATTTCTGGACGAGCTACGGGGTCACGATCGCCCGTACCGTGCTCGGAACTGCGTTGGCGCTCGTCTTTACCGCCATCGTCGCCTATGCGATGAGCCGCCCCAACTTAAAATTCAAAAAGACCTTCTACGCGATCAACCTGTTTACGATGTTTTTCTCGGGCGGGCTCGTCCCTTACTTCCTCATCATCAAGAGCGTCGGGCTCTACGATAACTTTTTGGTGTACATTATCCCGAGCCTCTATTCCGTCTACAACATGATCGTGCTGCAGAGCGGGTTTGCATCGATCAGTTCGGATATCCACGACGCCGCACTCATTGACGGCGCGGGGGAGTTCCGCATCTGGTGGCAGATCTATATGCCGCTCTCCAAACCCGTTCTTGCCACCATCGTGCTGTGGCTGGCGGTCGGGCATTGGAACAGCTATTTTGATACGATGATCTATACCAACAGTGAGGAATTGCAGTCGCTGCAGTATTTCCTGCTCAAAGCGGTGCAGACCTCTTCCATGACGGAGGGGATGCCGCCCGAGATGATGGAACGGCTCTCTTCCCAGACACTTTCGCTCGCAGCGATCATCCTATCCATCATTCCCGTCTTCTGTTTCTTCCCGCTCATCAGGAAGAACTTCGCGTCGGGGATCATGGTGGGGTCGTTGAAGGGATAAAACAATTCAGGAGGAATGATCATGAAAGGGAGAAGATTACTGACAAGTTTTTTGGCTGCCGTGTGTGCGGGGGTGTTTGTGCTTCCCGCGGCGGCGTGCGGCGGCGGGAATATGCCGCCGATCGGTGACGACGGGATGGCCGAGCTCACCTACCCCGATTTCGAGGAGACGCCGTCCGACAAAAACAGTTGGGAATATATTCCCGAAGACAACGATATGACGATCGAATGGTACGTCGATGTATCGAGCTGGCCCATCCCCGCCGAGAACGACGTGCTCCGTAAGATCAAGGAAGAGACGGGCATCTCCATCCATTTTACGACGCCCGTGCAGGATGACGGACAGAAACTCGCCACCATTATTGCGGGGGACGATCTCCCGGACATCATTTCGACCATGACTTCCAAGACGCAGACGCTTGCGTCGCTCGCACAGCAGGGATATGTCTACGACATCAATACGCTTGCCGAAAAGTGGGCGCCTACGCTCTTTGAGAATGTGCCCGAGGATGTGATGGAGTGGTGGGCATACGGGAACGGAAAGACGTACGGCATCCCCAATCACTACTACAGCTACGAGGATATCCCCGAAGGGGAGCAGCTTCAGCCGAACGGCGGGATGATGGTCAGGAAAGATCTGTTCGACGCATGGCAGGCGCACGCCGAGGAAATGGCGGACGATAGCGGCATGATCTCGTACGAAGCGCTCGACGGCTCGACAAAGAGCGTCGAATGGCAGGGCTATATCACGACGCCGGAGGGATTCAAAGAGGCCGCTTCCTGGGTGATGGGCAAGTATTACGGGTCAGGCAAAGGCCAGATCACGACGGCGCTGCAGCTTTCGCAGTTCACCGATCAGGGCAATGCTTCTCTGGAATGGCTGGCGCAGTTCTTTGCGATCCCCTTCGAAACGCAGGACGGAGAATACGAGTATCGTTTTACGCAGGAAGAGTATGCGGGGATGCTGTATTGGCTCAACGATCTGTGCTCGACGCGCGTCGGCGGGAACACGCTCATCTCGCGCGATAATTTCACGCAGACATACGACGGCGTCGGCAGCGTGATCGCAGGCGGAAAGGCATTCGCGACGCTCGCCACCCCGCAGGACTATCAGATGCACTTCGCCACGGCGAAAGACGACGGCTATGAATACGTCAGTATGTACATCACCAACTCGAACGGCGACGCTCCCGTGCTGGCAGATATCCGCGGCTATGGTTATCTCATGAACATGATCACGACCGACTGTGAGCGCCCCGATCTCGTCATCAAACTGTTCGACTATCTCTCGAGCGAAGAAGGGCAGCGCCTTGTCTGTTTCGGCGTGGAAGGGGAGTCGTGGAACTGGACGGACGAGGAGGAGCCAAAGATCGCCTATACCGAAGACTATCTGGCGCTCAAGGGAACGCAGGGCGCGGCGGATCTCGGCCTGATGACGATGGATCTTCTGCTCAACTATCAGTATTACGATAACGTTCAGCCGCGCACCGACCACGGAAAGACGGAGGCGGAAGTGTTCCGTTCCAATCTCAAGCGCCCGCTTTCCGTCTATGCTTACGATTATAACCTGACGCACTTCGTCGTGGATGCCACGGACGAGAGATTCCAGGAATACAACAACGCCCTGACGCGCATCAACGCGCTGATCGGGCAGCAGACGACCAAGATCCTGCAGGCGGCTTCCCGATCCGAAGCGGAGCAGATCTATCAGCAGACGGTGGAGCTTCTTGAAAAACGCAATCTGGCTCTGGTGATCGAACTCAATTCCGAGGCGTATCGGGCGACGAAGGAAAAGCTCGGGATCACCGTTGCGTGGCCCGCATGGCAGGAAGGCTATGTCGATCCCCTTGACAGGACGCAGCCCAACGGCGACCTCAGTCTGTATCGTACCTATTGAGAGAGGGCGTGTATGAAGAAAGTCATTTTTGATACGGATATCGGCGACGACATCGACGACGCGTTTGCGCTCGCCGCACTCGCCGCCGAACCGGAGGCAGAACTGCTCGGCGTTACGACCGTCTATCGGAATACGGCGCAGCGCGCCCGGCTTGCGCAGAAGCTCTTAGAGGCGGCGGGAAGGGCGGAAGTGCCCGTCTTTGCGGGGGAGGGCATCCCCATCAAGCAGCCGATCGGCCTTTTTGCGTGGGAGGAAGGCCCTTCCCCCGAGCAGAAGCCCGTCTGCCAATGGAGTGAAGAATACGCCGCTTTTCCCGTCCGGACGGATGCGGTCGGATTTTTGGCGGAGAGCGCGAAGAGATGGGGGGAAGATCTCATCTTGTTTGCGGTCGGGCCGCTCATCAATCTCGCGCGTGCGATCGAACGCTTCCCCGACGATATGAAGCGCATCGGCGCCATCTATACGATGGGGGGAAGATTTATGCAGAAGGAGGCCGAGTGGAATATCCTCTGCGATCCGGAGGCGGCGGAGATCGTCTACTCCTCGGGGATCCCCGTCTATGCGGTCGGCCTTGACGTGACGCTGCGCTGCACGCTGGAGAACGGGCTTTTGGAGCGTGTCTCGGCATCGGAGCGGGAGACGAATCGTACCCTCGCACTGTGGTTTGACCGTTGGTCGAAGCATTTCGGTTTCGCCAAGAGCGTCATGCACGATCCGCTCGCGGTGGCAAGTGCCTTTTTGCCGGTCTGCCGCTTTGAGAGGAGGTATGTCCGCGCAGATCTTGAAAGCGAACGCGGGGCGTTTTTGACGGAGCGTACCGAGAAGGCGGGGTATTCCCCCGTAAACGTTGCCGTAGACGTCGACAGAGAAATGTTCTACGATTGGCTCGTGTCGCGTATCGGCTGTTGAAATCGATCGGGCTTGCCCCGAAGATATGATATTGGAGGTAATCAGATGACAAAGACAAGGACAAAAGCGCTTGCCCTGCTGCTCGGGATCGGGTTCACGATGAGTGCGGTCTGCGCTGCTCTTCCCGCGTCGGCGGTGAATGTGGATGCGTTGGATACGTCTACGCAGATGACATATCCGTTTGAACAGGGAGAGGATGCGTTCCGTTACGCG
This sequence comes from uncultured Clostridia bacterium, assembly GCA_944363045.1. GTDB lineage: Bacteria > Bacillota > Clostridia > Christensenellales > Borkfalkiaceae > Gallimonas. The sequence goes on from CALVTT010000016.1 coordinate 16,670, forward strand.
CCGACGTTCACGATGGCTGCCGAGGCGGGTGCGGGAAACAACAAGTGGGAATATGTCGAGGTCAAATTCGACGGCGGCGCGAAGGATCTGCGCGCTGCGGAATACCTTGCCGTGCAGATCAGGGTGGATCAGGGCGATCCCGGCCTGACGCTCGGCCTGATCGAGAACGGCGACCGCTACAACAACAGCGTGGGCGGGAATGCGTTTTACTTTCTGTCCGAAGACGGCACGATCAGGGAGATGAGCTGTCTGTACAGCGCGATCAACCTGGGTGCTGGGGCCTGCGGGACGCTGCTGATGCCCATGGATTCCATGGGGTGGCAGTGGAACAATAATTCGAGCGATCTTTCCGCCGTGACCGCATTCTATTATACGACAAGCACGCAGTTCAACTACGGCTATGTGCTTACCATCGGAAGCATCGGGTATTACGACGGGGAGCCGGGAGCGGCCGATACGCAGTTCGTGACGCTCGCCGACTGCTCCGAGGGAGAGCGTTCCAAAGATCTTTATTATGTCGATGCGGTCGATCCCGACTGTATGAAGATGCCCTCGGATGCGGGGATCGTCGAGCCCGAAGCGCCCTCTATTGCATATCCCTTCCGTCAGGGAGAGGGGGCGGACGCATGGGCTGCCGTCTGGCAGGGGCCTGTCAACGGCGACTCTGCCGCAAATTGGCAGACGCTCACCGTCAAATTCGAGGAAGCTGCCGTCGATTTTTCCGAGGCAAGCTATCTCATCATTCAGTATCAAGGGCAGGTCGGTGCGCCCGGTATCACGTTCGGGCTGGAAAACAAGGGGGCGCGCTATTCTGTCGGAGCGCCCGAGGCGGACGGAAAACCCGTGTATTTCATGGGGGAGACCGACGAGACAAGCAGGAAAGCTGCCAATATCGCAAACGGAGCGGTAACGGCGGGCTCCGTGACGGGGATCATGGGCGCAATGATCATTCCCATGGATTCCATGGCGTGGCAGTTCGGCGAGGAGGAAAACCGCGATCTTTCGGCGGTCGATACGCTCGTTCTTACGACCAATTCGCAGTATAACTATAACTTCAGGATCCTGATCGGCGAAGTGGGCCTCTATACGGGCGAGGCGGGAAACTGCACATTTACCAAGCTTTTGGATCTCTCGTCCGATCGGTCGGAAAAATTTGCCGTGACGAGCGACCTCGAAGCGAACCGCGGCACGCTCTCTTTCGTTGAGGCCGATGCGGTCCGCGAAACGATGGGCGACGCTACCGTCGACATCAAGGGCGAAGGCAAAACGAATTCCTCTTTCAGTGAAAGCGGCTCGACGGGAAATGTGGTGATCAACGGTTCCTACGGTTCTTTGGAAGTCGTCGAGGACAGCTATGGCGAAGATGCGCTGCAGCTCACCGCGACCGGGATCACGGGGGACGGATTTACGGCATTTACATTATCCGAAGGGGAAAACATCGATTGGGCAAACGGAAAGGGCGTTTCCTTCTGGGCGCGCAACGACAGCGATGCCGAAGTCTCCTTCAATCTTGAAGTGGACTGCAGGATCGCGAGCGGTGTAAGTTCAAGATTCAACATCCTGCAGGGGAGCCGCTATTGGCTGTACGACGTCAACACCGGAAAGACGACCATTTATATGTCCCGTCCCACGGCGACGCTCCCCGCAGGGTTTGAAGGCTGGGTGCGCATCCCGTTCTCGGCGTTCGAGCGTGCCAGCTGGTCGAGCGGCGTATCCAAAGAAGAATTTATGAGCGAGGGTTCAGTCGTGTCTTACTTCGGTATCACCATCTCTGCCGCAAGCTATCTGAACCAGTCGTTCAGCATCAACAACATAGGTGCATATTCCACGACCCCGCAGTTCTCGTCTTCGTTTGTAGACGCGGGCGGCAAGACCATCCCCGAGCTGTTAGGGCTCAACTGAGGAGGAGACCGAAATGAAAAAGAAAAATCTGCTTGCAATTTTCTGCGCGCTTACGATGAGTGCCGCGATCGGCATGATGGCGGCATGCGTGCCTTCCGATGATCCGGGGAATACGCCCGGCGGAGATACGCCCGGCGGGGATACTCCCGGCGGCGATCCGCAAACTGTTTACGGGCTTCCCGTCGCGGAAAGCGGGCATTACATCAACAACTCCGATGCCTTTGAAGAGGACGGAACGCGTTGGCTGTTCTATACGACAAACGAGACTTCCGGGGAAGAGGACAATGTGATCGCCGTGCGCAAAGCGTCTTTTGAAGAGGGCGCAGACAAGGGCTGGGCGTATGGGGAAGAGACGGTCGCGCTTCGCGGCACGGAAGGCGGCTGGGATGAATATCTCGGATCTGCTTCCGTCGTCAAGGGCTCGTTTGAATACGGCGGTGCGGAGTATGGCTATCTGATGGCTTACTGCGCGACGCCGCAGGCGAATGAGACGCAGTTTTCCATCGGGCTTGCCGTCGCGCAGTCGCCGGACGGCGCCTGGACGAAGGTCGGAACGCAGCCTGTCGTCGCATTTGATGCGGCAAACGCGGGCAGCGCTCAGACGGCGGTCGGGAATTACGCGCCTTCCCTCGTGAATTACGATAAAGAGGGCGGAGTGCGTCTCTTCTATACCTTTGCCGATTCGTACGGCCATTTTGCGAAGTTTGTAGATATCGAGGCATCCGATCTGGATGCGCCCGTCCTTTCGGGTGAGGCGGTCGTGCCCAATCACGGCGAGATCGAGGGCGGCGATGCGGTGGCGATGTTCCCCAACGCAGATTTCGTGTACGATGCATCGGGCAAGCAATTTTACGCGGTAAAAGACTATTCTCCCACGCCGTCACAAGCTCCCGCATTCGCAAGGCGCATCCAGCTTCTCTCCATTGCGGAGGGAGAGCTCTATACGACCGACCTCGGCGAAGGCTGGAAGGGCATCCGCACCTGGGATAATACCGATACGCCTGACGGGATGTATGAACGCCTCTACGGGGCATGCATCGTATCGGATGCGTACGGACATATCGACGGTGCGGCGGACGCGGAGATCGTCTACAATATCTGTATGCTCGAAGCGGACACAGATGACTATCTGTTCACGCAGAACCTGATGTCGTTTGAGATCGCTCTTTCGTGACGCGAACGAACGGCGGGCGCGGGGGATCCCCGCGCCCGTGAAAAACCGGGAGGATATTATGACAAGACAGTCAGTTTCCCGCATTGCGGCGCTTTTGCTTGCCTTTGCTTTTTCCGTCCCGCTTGCGGCGTGCGAAAACGCGCCGTCGGACGGTGTCGAAACATCGGACGGCATCCCGAACGGATATTACGTCCTCTCACAAAAGACGGTCGAGGGGCATGACGTCACGGACGGCTACCTGTTCAACTGTCTGCATCTGTCCGACGGAGAGGGCATCTGGTACGAGACGGACTACACGGGCAGGAGCGAACGGGAAGGGACGGTCGAGAGGACGGACGAGGGCATCGCGCTCGCGATCGGCGTACGCGAGTATGCGTTCGCTTACGATGCTTCCTGCCGTTCGCTCACGTTTTCGGGAAAGATAGACAGGCAGGATGTGACCATGCGCTATACTTATGATGAAAATTATGCGTTTCCCGTCGGAGGGGAGGGCGGAGCCGCCTTCACGGATGAACTGTTCGGCGAGGACAAGAGCGAAAATTTCTATAATTATTGTCCGACGGCAGTCATGGAGGGCTGCGATACGCTGCATATCTGGTATTGCAGCAACAAAGAAAGCGGCAATATCACCGACTATGTCGCATACCGTAGGGGAACGCTCAATGCGGACGGGAAATGGGAGTTTACCGAAAAACAGCTCGTTCTCGAACACGGGGAGAGTGGAGCGTGGGACAGCCGCCATGTGTGCGATCCGAGCGTGATCCGCGGAAAATTCCGGATGGGCGGCAAAGAATATCCCTGGCTCATGGCCTATCTCGGCTGCGAAACGAGCGACAATACCCGCAATGAAGTCGGGCTCGCCGTCGCAATGTCGCCCGAGGGCCCGTGGGTGAAGGCGGAGATCAACCCCATCGCGAACTTTTATGAGTCGGACGAATTCAGCGAGACGGCATGGGGATTCGGGCAGCCTTCCCTCGTCAGTTCGGACGGAGCGGGAAAAGTGCTCCTGTTCTATGCAAAGGGGGCGTCAAAGACCTGCACGGTCGCAGAAGAGTGGGATCTTTCCGATCTCGACGCTCCGACGCTGCTTCGCAAGGCAGAACTCCGCGAACGCGGCGTGACCAATGCGAGCGGTTCTGCGGACTGCATCAACAATGCCGATTTCGCCTATGATCCCGTGCGCGGAAGGCTGTACTGCATCAAGGAGGATTTCCCTTATCCGACGGACGGCGGCGTGAACTGGATCGCGGGCAGCAATACGCTGTTCTATCTCGACGTCGGCGACAGTTTCGATCTGCTGTTCGGCGATGAGGTATATACCTGGAACAAAATTGCCGCACTCGATACGGGAACAGGCCATGCGCGCAATCACAATGCAGGCATTGTCAGGGATGCGGCGGGCCGGTTGACCGATCCGTACAGCGTACCGGTACTCTATACGGCCGCACAGCTTGCAGTCGATTTCCCCGATTGGCAGATGGGCGGACAGTGGCCCTCGCTGCATACTTATCGCATCCACGGGATACGATTTACCATTCGTTGAGGTGATCAGATGAAAAAAAAGATGGCGGCCGTTCTGGCCGCAGGATTCACGGTGCTGAGCATCCTGTCCGCGGCGGCGTGCGCTCCGAAGAGCATACCCTTGACGGGAACGTTTGTCCTTGCCTCTGCCACGCTGGACGGAGCCGATGTTACCGATGATTTTCAGGCGTATTCGGCTGCCTTTTCGAAAGACGGGAGCCTGCGCGTCATCATCGGGTATCTCGGTTCCATCGAGACGCGCAATTCTGTGTATCTCTTTGACGGAACGACGGTGACGGAGACGTGGGGCGAGGATGCCTTCACCTATACCATGGAGGGGGATGCCCTTCACACGCAATATGAAGATATGTCGATCCTGCTTGAACGGGAACAGGAGGAGACGGGGCCGCAGGCGGTGGACTTTGAGAGTGTTTTGTTCGGCCCGGACGTCTCCGACAGCAAGATCTTCAATTACTGCCCCGCGATCCTGACCGAAACGGTGGACGGGGAGGAGGTGATGCACGTCTGGTACTGTACAAACAAGGACGACGGCGTCATCATGGATCATATCGGTTACCGCAAAGGGGTAAAGCAGGAGGACGGAAAGTGGCTGTTTTCGGAACAGAAGATCGTGCTTGCCCCTACGCCCGGTACATGGGATTCCCGCCATACCTGCGATCCTGCCGTGATCCGCGGAAAATTCCGCTATGAGGGGACAGATTATACCTATCTCATGGCTTATTTGGGCTGCAAAACGGAAGACTATCAGAAAAATGAGACGGGGATCGCGGTCTCCAACGCGCCCGAAGGCCCGTGGGTAAAGGTCGCATCTCTCAATCCCATCGCTCCCTGGTATGATAACGGGGACGAGGCGGAGGAACAGGCAAAATACGAACAGATGCAGGGGACTTCCAATATTTATTGGGGTACCGGGATGCCCGCGCTCATCAGCCTGGACGGCGAAGGCGATGTGCTCATGTTCTATCAGTCCACCTTGCAGGGAACGGGGATCCAGCGTTGGGATCTTTCCGATCTCGACCATCCGGCCTGCCTGTTTACGACGCGCATCACGCATAACGGGATCGTCAACTCGGCAGGCATGAAATGCAGCATCAACATCCCCGATTTCGCTTACGATCCCGTCGGAAAGCGCTTCTATGTATGCGGCGTGACCGATGAAAAGAATCCTCCCGATGAGACGATCACCCGTGTCAATTCCCACAGCATGGTCGCCTATCTGGAGAACGTGGAAAGTCCGGAAGCGCTCTGCGAGCTGCTGCAGAGCGGGGCTTACGTCTGGCAGATGGCAGGATATATCGGCCCGTCCGAGACGGGATGGGAGCGCAATCATAATCCGGGGATCGTGCGCGATGAGCGCGGGTTCCTCCCCGATCCCGACGAGATGAGCGTGATCGTTTCCACGGGGCATAATTCCTGGGATAACGAAAACATCTTTACCTATCGTCTGCATGGTGCCGTGATCTCGGTCAGATGATCGTGCGGCGCGGTCCGCGCCGCGGCAAGGAAAAATGCGCACGCACGCTCCTTACGGAAAGCGCGGCTTCGATGCCTGCCGCTCCTTTTCCCGCAAAAGAGCGCGTTTGGAGTAGAAACGCAGGAGGCGCGGATAAACCGCAGCACAGACAAGACCTCCGCAGAGACTTCTCTCTGCGGAGGTCTTGTCTGCCCCGGGCAGACTCAGACTGTCTCATTGATACATTATATTTCGCGTATGTTTTTCCATATAAAACTTTGCTTGGTCCTGCCACCCAAGCGATTTTGTCCATTCATACGCTGTAGGCAAAAAAGACTTTATATTGCCTTTCATATCAAAGTGATGCCGGAGGGGAAGATCGTCATTGTATTCAAAGGCGGCGGAGAAGTAGAAGAAGTATTGTAAGGAGACGGCGGCGCACGATCCAAGTACCGTTGTAACCGAAAACAGCCGATCAAAGCATTCTAAATCAAGTCGGGGGTCCAAAACCTGTTTCTGAGGGAAGAGGGGCAAAATGCAGCCGTCGGAATAAAAAATTCCGCCGATCGTAAAAACGGCGGAAAAACACGAGATATAGACAAAAACCTCTGCAAGATACACCATATCTTGCAGAGGTTTGCCGTTGCAGCCTTTTCGTGCAACAAAGATGGTCGAGGCGACGGGATTTGAACCCACGACCTCTTGGTCCCGAACCAAGCGCGCTACCAAACTGCGCTACGCCTCGAACGGTGAATATTATATCAAACCGAACGCGCTTTTGCAAGCGATTTTGAGCCGTTGTAACGAAAACCCCGCTCGGCGGGAGCGGGGGAAGGTGCGAAAAACGATCCGAGGCGGGCCTGTAAGCCGGGTTCTGTCGAGCGCGGTCATTTATCTACGCCCGCCGTCACCGACGGGCTCAAGCGTTATTCACGGCTCTGCTCGGACGGGCAGCCCATATGAACAGAGCCCAAACTTGCATCGGACGGGGTTTACATGGCACGGGGCGTTACCGTCCCGTCGGTGAGCTCTTACCTCGCCTTTCCATCCTTACAGCGCCCAAAGGCACTGCGGTCTATTTCTGTTGCACTTTCCTTGAAGTCGCCTTCACCTGACGTTATCAGGCGTCCTGCCCTGTGATGCCCGGACTTTCCTCATCGCGTTTTCACGCGCCGCGGCCGCGCAGCCCGCTCGGATCGGGAGTATTATAGCACAATTTTTGAAAAAAAGCCCGCATTTTTCCCGCCCGCCGCAAAAATTATTTCGGGAGAGACGGAAAAGAAATTTCTATGTTGCCTCAACTTTTTTTGCAAACCCCTTGACAGATTGTGTAAACTGTGTTATGATTATAATCATGATAAGGGGCATTATGAAAACACGGAAGAGAATTCGTGCGGCGGTTTTGACGGCGGTATTTGCGGCAATCCTGTGCCTTGCGGGGTGTTCCCGGACGCCGAGATTATATGAGGGCGTTTGGGCGGCGGAGGATTTGGAAGTAAACGGACTTTCGATCGATCGTTTGGAAATGGCTGTTGAGCTGTGCTCTGAAGAGCCTGCATGGGACGAGTACGATACCTTCCGTTATCCCGATCGGGATGGTGAGTGGTCGATATATTTCCGCATATCCTTTTTTATTGACGGGGTCAGATCCGAATTCGTAACGGCAGACTTTCACAAGCCGAATAACAGGCTGATGTGCTCGCTGACATGGAAGGGCGACGACCTTGTGTTTTTTGGCGATATCTGTGGAAAAGAGGGGGAGATCTATTTTGACTGCGCTTTGGGCTCGAGCCATCCCGGGTCCGACTGGCAGAAGAATGATTTTTTAGACTTTCAGATGACCGAAGTGCTTTAAGAGGCAGCAGCACCGTGTCTCGAAGGAGTACCTCTTTGAAGGAAGTATCCGTTGTTATGAGGACGGCGTCGATCGGAAGGCGGTCGTCTCCGCCACGGTGCAGCTTTTCCCGCAGGGATAAAACAGCGCGCTTTAGATGCGCATGAAACGGTATTCACGAATACCTCGTCCGCAAGGGCGGGGTTTTTTCTTCACATTTTTTCCTATATTTTTTGAAAAGGGGCTTGAATTTTGCGGAAAATATGATAAAATAGAAATAACGATTCAAATAGAGGAGAGTTTCGATGAAAAAGACCAAGATCGTATGTACGTTGGGCCCCGCATCCGAGACGCAGGAAGTCATCTCCGCGATGGCTGATGCGGGCATGAACGTTGTCCGCCTCAACTTCTCGCACGGGACGCACGAAGACCATGCCAAGAAGATCGAGATCATCAAGCGCGTGCGCGCGGAGAAGAACATCCCGCTGCCCATCCTGCTCGACACCAAGGGCCCCGAGTTCCGCATCCGCACCTTCAAGGACGGCAAGGTGACCTTGAACGAGGGCGATACCTTCACCTTCACGACGGAGGAGGTCGAGGGCGACGAGACGCGCGTTGCCGTCTCCTACAAGGGCATCTGCGAGGACCTTCTTCCCGGCGACAAAATTTTGCTCAACAACGGCCTCATGGTCTTTGAAGTGCAGGAAATAAAGGCGCCCGAGGTCATCTGTAAGGTGGTCATCGGCGGCGAGCTCTCCTCGCGCAAGAGTATGTTCTTCCCCGAAAAAGAGCTGCACCTCACCTATCTTTCCGAACAGGACAAGAAGGATCTCCTCTTCGGCATCGAGCACAAGGTGGACTTTGTCGCCTGCTCCTTCGTCTCCCGCGCACAGGACATCGTTGACGTCAGGAACTTCCTGCACGAGAACGGCTCGGACGACATCGACCTCATCGCCAAGATCGAGAACAGGGCGGGCGTCAACAACCTAAAAGAGATCCTCGAAGTCTCCGACGGCATCATGATCGGCCGCGGCGACATGGGCGTGGAGATCCCCTACGAGGAGCTGCCCGATATCCAGAAGACCATCATCCGCGCCTGCCGCGTGGCGGGCAAGCGGTGCATCACGGCGACGGAGATGCTCGAATCCATGATCAGCAAGCCTCGTCCCACCCGTGCGGAGATCTCCGACGTCGCCAATGCCGTGTACGACGGCTCGAGTGCGGTCATGCTCTCGGGTGAGACGGCGGCGGGCGAATATCCCGTCGAGGCGGTCAAGGCGATGGCGCGCATCTGCGTGCAGGCGGAGTCGCGCTCCAAGTTCATCCAGAAGGTGGACGACGCCGACTTCCAAATCACAAGTCTTTCCGATGCGCTCTCGCATTCGGCGTGCCTGCTGGCGCGTGACGTCAACGCCAAGGCCATCGTCGTCTGCACCCGCACGGGCGGCACCGCCAAGATGGTCTCCCGCTTCCGCCCCATGATCGACATCATCGGCATGACGACGGACGAGAGGAGCTACCGCAAGCTCGCCCTGAGCTGGGGCGTCCTGCCCGCGCTCAGCGAGGAATATCACTCCGTCGACGTTTTGTTCCACTTTGCCAAGCAGGCCGCCAAAGATTCGGGGCTCGTCAAGCCCGGCGACGTCATCGTCATCACGGGCGGCACCCCCAACGGCAAGAGCGGCAACTCCAACCTCATCAACATCGAAGCGATCTGACGGCATACGGTCTGCCGCTCAAAGCGCGGCATATCAATGGAATGCGATAAACGAAATGCGCTATAGAGCAGGCGGCGCGCCCCGTTCCGGGGCGCGCCGCCTGTATTCCGTTTATTTCAGCTCCTCGGCCAATCTCTGCAAGAAGGCGGCGGGAGAGAGGATGAGCACCTGCGCTTTTAGAAAGTCGGCTGTATTGCGCGTGACGATGCAGTCGATCCCCGAGCGGAGAGCCGTCTCCGCCATCACGGCATCTTCAAAGTCGCTCATGGGGGAGGGGATAGCTCTGCGGCAGTCCATGCCGGCAGTATCCAGCACCTCAAAGAGAGAGAAAAGTTTGCCAAGCACCTCGCGCGAGTCCCTGTCGCTGTGCGTATGGCGGTGTAAAAGATAGTAGATATCCGTCGAAGCCTTTGCCGTGATGAAGCCTGAAAAAACATTATTTGCGGCGTGCAGAAAGATCGCCTCGGCGTCCTTGCGGAAGGGTTCGCGGCTCGTGAGCGCATCCAAAATGACGCAGGTGTCGATGAGCACCTTCATGACGTTTGCAGCCTCTCGTCACGCGCTGCTTTCTCGTCGGTGTCGGCGGGCAGGACGCCGAAGAGCGAGCGGGCAGTCTCCACCCGCTCCCCGAAGGGGTTGGTGAGTTTGGAGATTACTTTACCGTTCTTGGTGATGTAGATATCCTCCGTCGCCGAGAGCAGCAGGTACTTGCTCAGGTTTTCTTTGAGTTCGGTCGCGGTGATGGACATGGCGGGCCTCCTGTATTTCGTACTATTATTATAATCAAATCGTACGATTTTGTCAAGTGGTTCCGTACATTTTCCCTGTATGATCGGGCGGCGCGCCCCGTTCCGGGGCGCGCCGCTTTGCTGTTGCCTGTTCGGCGTTCATGTTGGATGGAAGGGACGGAAAGATCGCTTTTTTCCTTGACATTCAATGTGCCACGAATTATAATAAGTAAGAAAAGTAATACAAGTTATATCCAAAGGAGCAAACAATGGAAAATTTTCCCGAAGGTAAATTTCTGGCAACCGTAAAGATCGGCCCCAAAGGGCAGATCGTCATCCCTAAAGAGGTGCGTGATATGTTTTCGCTGAACCCGGGAGATTCGCTAGTCTTGATGGCAGACAAAGGGCAAGGCATTGCCTTGCAGCCGTTTTCCTATGTGGAATCGTTTTGGAAGGCTGTCAATCATGTAAAGGACGGCGAGCAAAAATGAATGCGCTTGAAGTAAAAGAACTGATGAAAGTCTATCCCGAATTCACGCTTGATAAGATCGGGTTTTGCGTGCCGCAGGGGCATATCGTCGGGCTCATCGGCAGGAATGGTGCAGGGAAAAGCACAGCGATCAAAGGTATCCTGCGGCTCATAGCGGCAGAAGGCGATGTCTCGGTTTTCGGAAAGAATATTGATGAGAATGAAATGGCGGTAAAGCAGATGATCGGCTATGTCGGCGGCGGTTTTCGCTATTATCCCATGAACACGCTTGTTTCTATTCGCAAGGCGTATGCGCCCTTTTATCCGGCGTGGGATCAAGGCAAGTATGAAAGACTGCTTGCGCAATTTGATTTGTCCGAACGAAAGAAGGTCAAAGAACTTTCCGAGGGCATGAAGGTAAAGTTTGCGCTTGCCCTCGCCCTTTCGCACGGAGCAAAGCTGCTCATCATGGACGAACCGACGAGCGGGCTCGATCCGCTTTCGCGTGAAGAGTTTTGCGACATCGTGTTGCAGCTTGTGCGGGAAGACGGCGTTTCCGTCCTCTTCTCTACGCATATCACGTCCGATTTGATGCGCATTGCCGACGACATTGTCTATATCTCGCAGGGCAAGCTGCTTGCGGCTTGCCCGCTGAAAGAGTTGCTCGGTAAATATCGGTTGGCGCGTTTTTGTTCTCTTGCAGACGCAACGGCTGCCAAAGCCATCGGCGTGAAGGCGGTCAAAGAAGGCTACGAAGGTCTGCTGCCCCGTGATATGCAAATATCAGCGAATGTTGCCGTGTCCGACGCAACGATCGATAACATTATTGTGCATTTGGAAAAAGCAAACGAGGAGGAAAGGCATGCTAAATTTAATTAGAAAAGAATTGTCTCTTTGTATGCACCCTACGGCTTTTATCTTTCTCTTCTTTGCCGTGCTTGTTTTCGTACCAAATTATCCGTATGAAGTCATTTTCTTTTTCTCCTGTCTTTCTGTCTTTTTCTGCTGTATGATGACAAGGGAAAACGGTGATATTGCATTTTCCTGCGCATTGCCCGTCAAAAAGGAGCATATCCCCCTTGCAAAGATGCTTGTGGTGTTCGGCCTGCAAGGTATCATTTTGCTGCTTGTCGGGATCATCGGCGCAGTCAAAGGCGCTGTTTTGCCTACGGAACAGTATGTCAATCAAGCGGGGATCTCGGCAAATCTTGCTTTGGTCGGCAATGGTGCGGTATTGCTCGGCGTGTTCAACTTGATCTTCTTTCCGCGCTATTTCAAATCTCCCGATAAGATCGGCGTTCCGTTCGTGATCGGCGCGGTTGTCGTGTTCTTGCTGATCGGCGTTTTCATTGTTTTACGCTGGGCAACGCCGCTGTATTCCGTTACGCTGAACGGGCTGAATTCGCAAAATGTCGGCGCAAAAGCGGTTGCTATGATCATAGGGATAGCGATTTATGTTATTCTGTCTAGTATAAGCAGCCAACTATCCATGAGGCACTTTCAGAGGGTCGATGTTTAAGGTGTGCTCATGAGAAAAGCCATCGGATGTTGTCTCCGATGGCTTTTGCTTGACATTTCCGGGGCGCGCCGCCTGTTAAAATACGCTCTTTTTTAGTGGGTATAGTCGATGAGGCGGATATGGGGGAGGTCGCGCTCGATGAGTTCGCGCATCTTCTTTTGGAAGGGGCAGGGATAGCCGATGGGCGTGCCCTTTGTGATGCAGCTCGCAAGCGCGATGGTGTCCGCGCCCCTCTTTGTAAGCTCCCGCGCGCGCAGCAGCGCTTTTTTGCCGGGGCAGCCGCCGCAGTTGATAAAGCCGACGATCTCGATGTCCTCCTCGCCCGCAAAGGCGCCCGTCCTTTCGCGGACGGCCTTGAAGTCTGCCGTGCCGGGGCAGTAGTCCTCCGTCTGCATACAGCGGATGATGCCGAGTTTCATGATATTACCCCCTTTTCTTTTATCCTATCACGAAAAGCGGCCGCTGTCAAGGGGCGCGGTAAATTTTAGCGGGGATATGATCTCACCGTTTGCGTTTGGCGAGGACTTCGCCCGTTTCGGCGTCGAGGAGGAGGGCGCAGTTCTCCTCTTTCCCGACGATGCCCACAAAGTAGTAGCAGCGGCTGCGGCGCAGCAGCCGCACCTGAAATTCGCCCTGAAACTCTCCGCCCGCCGTCATGCGTGAGATGAGCTCTTGTTCCGCCTCCACGGCAAAATGCAGGGCCTCCTCGGGCGTGAGGGTATTTTGCGTTTTGACGGAGGCCGCCGTCAGCTCCGTCGCCTCGCCGTCTTCCGTGAGGCGCAGGGAGACGCTCCCTTCGGGGAAGGAGGAGACGCTCTCAGAGAGGAAGTAGTCGCCCTTGACGGTGCGGTAGGAGAGCTCGCCGCTCACCGCGGGCTCGCCGTGGAGGGCGACGGAATAGCTTTTTGTGCCGTCGGCGCTCTCTTTGGGCTTCAGCACGATCTCAATGAGCTCCTGTGTGGCGCAGGCGACGCCGTCGGCGGCATAGGGCGCCTCGCGCGTGATGCAGGAGAGGGTGAGCGAGAAGTCCTCCGTCTCGGCGGAAAAGATGTCGCTCCTGACATCGGAAAGATGTGCGGCATAGTCTTCGCCCTTGCAGCCCGTCAGCGCGGCGGAGGCAAGAAGGGGGATAAGAAGGAATAAGGCTGTCTTTTTCATGCTCTAACTTATGAAAACGCGGGGCCATACATGACTTTTTTTGCTTTTTCGGTTGATTTTTTCGGGGCGATATGGTAAAATAGCTTAAATTATTGCACCACGTCGCTCTATTCCATTCGATATAATTTGGATTTCACCATATGAGAAAGATCGTTTTCAAAACTATATTCATCACGCTTGGTATCGTGCTCATTCTTGCCATCTCGGCGTTTGGCATCCTCTCCTTCGCCGCGCCCAAGGCCATGATGAGCTTTTCCGCTTCGCTCGGCCTCGACGCCATCAGCGGAGATTATGCCTATCAGGAATACCGCCGCTCGGGAGACATCGACTGCCTCGCCCGCGCCTTTGAGATCGCGGCGATCGAGGGGCGCCCCGAAGCTGCCGCAGAGCGCTTTGAGGAATTTTACGGCAACGAGGGCTTTACCGACTACTGCAAGGCACAGGACGAAGCGGAGCGGGAGGAGGAGACGCCCGAGTGGGATTACAGGACGTATGCCTGCAGCCTCGGCGCGGAAGCGATGTATAAGGTCGCCGAAACGGAGGACGAGAAGCTGGAGGTCTATAACTTTGCCCTGAGCGAGACTTCGGGCAGCTTTGAGCCCTCCAATCCGCTCTGCGCCCTCTCGTATGCCGCCGCGGCGGCGGGGGACGGGGCTTTTTGCAAGGTGCTGCTCGACGGCATCGGCAAGGAGCAGAAATTTGATGCCCTGCGCGAACAATCCCTCAATTCCGACACCACGCAATATACGGAAGGAGTTGTGATCTATTTGGAAATCATCTCACTTTTGGAGGAAGCAGTCAATGAGTAAAGTGATCAAGGAAGGTCTTGCATTTGACGACGTCCTGCTCATCCCGCAGGCGTCCGACGTCCTGCCCAACGACGTCGATCTGAGTACCACGCTGTGCGAGGGGCTCCGCCTCAATCTGCCCATCATTTCGGCGGCCATGGATACCGTCACGGAGAGCAGGCTCGCCATCGCCATGGCGCGTGAAGGGGGGCTCGGCATCATCCACAAGAATATGTCCATCGAGGAACAGGCTAAGGAAGTGGATAAGGTCAAGCGTTCCGAACACGGCGTCATCACCGATCCCTTCTTCCTCGAACCGCAGAATCTCGTCCGCGACGCCATCGCCCTCATGGAGCGCTACCGCATCAGCGGCGTGCCCATCACGCGCAACGGCAAGCTCGTGGGCATCCTCACCAACCGCGATCTCCGCTTCGAGACCAACTACGACCAGCCCATCGAGAATGTGATGACGAAGGAAAACCTCATCACGGCGCCCGTCGGCACTTCCCTTGCCGATGCGCAGAAAATTTTGGGCAAGCACCGCATCGAAAAGCTGCCCATCGTCGATCAGGACGGTTACTTAAAGGGCCTCATCACCATCAAGGATATCGAAAAGAGCATCCAATACCCCAACTCCGCGCGCGATAGGAACGGAAGGCTCCTCGTCGGCGCGGCGGTGGGCACCTCCGCCAATACGATGGAGCGCATCGCCGCCCTCGTCGAAAAGAAAGTGGATGTCATCGCCGTCGACACGGCGCACGGCCACAGCCGCGGCGTCATCGAGAAGGTCGCCCAGATCAAGCGCGCCTTCCCCAATGTGCCCGTCATTGCGGGCAACGTTGCAACGGCGGGCGCCACCCGTGCCCTCATCGAGGCGGGCGCCGACGTCGTCAAAGTGGGCATCGGCCCCGGCTCCATCTGCACCACGCGCATCGTGGCGGGCATCGGCGTGCCCCAATTCACCGCCATCATGGACTGCGCGGAGGAGGCCGATAAGCTCGGCAAGCGCGTCATCGCCGACGGCGGCATCAAGTATTCGGGCGACATCGTCAAGGCCCTCGCGGCGGGCGGCAGCGCCGTCATGATCGGCTCCATGCTCGCAGGCACGCAGGAGAGCCCGGGCGAGATCGAGCTCTACCAGGGCCGCAGCTTCAAGGTGTACAGGGGCATGGGTTCGCTTGCCGCCATGGCGGCGGGCTCCAGCGACCGCTACTTCCAGGAGGGCACCAAGAAGTTCGTGCCCGAGGGCGTCGAGGGCAGGGTCCCTTACCGCGGCACCGTCTCCGAGATCATCTATCAGATGAAGGGCGGCCTGCGCGCCGGCATGGGCTACTGCGGCAAGGCGACCATCGACGATCTCAGGCTGCATTCCGAGTTCGTGCGCATCACCAACGCGGGCCTTCTTGAGAGCCACCCCCACGACATCTCCATCAGCAAGGAAGCGCCCAATTACACGGCAAGATGATCTGAACGCAAACAAAAACGCCCGACCGAAACTCGGGCGTTTTCCCATTGAAACGCGGCAGCGGCCCTCGGTTTCGCCTTGCCGCAGCTTTTTAAGGAGTAACTATGCAACACGAAAGAGTATTGGTCCTCGACTTCGGCGGGCAGTATAACCAGCTCATCGCCCGCCGCGTGCGCGATCTCGGCGTCTACTGCGACCTCAAGCCCTGCTCCATGAGCCTTGACGAGATCAAAGAGTACGCGCCCGTCGGCATCATCTTCACGGGCGGGCCAAACAGCGTCTACGACGAAAATTCCCCCCACATCGACCGTAAAATTTTAGAGCTCGGTATCCCCGTCCTCGGCATCTGCTACGGCTGCCAGCTCATCGCCTATACGCTGGGCGGCAGGGTGGAGCACGCTCCCGAGAGCGAATACGGCAAGCGCTATGTGGAGTTCATCAAGGAGAGCCCGCTCTTTTCGGGCATCCCCGCGCGCAGCATCGCCTGGATGAGCCATACCGACTACGTCGCCGAGGCTCCCGCGGGTTTCGATATCCTGGCGGTCACCGAGAGCTGCCCTGTCGCCGTCTACGGAAATGAAAAAAAGCGCATCTACGGCGTGCAGTATCACCCCGAAGTCGTGCATTCCGAGTACGGAAACGCGCTCCTTAAAAACTTTCTCTACAACGTCTGCCGCGCCCGGGGCGATTGGACGATGGGCAGCTTTGTGGAGGAGCAGGTCAAGGCCCTCAAAGAAAAGCTGGCGGGCAAGAAGGTGCTGTGCGCCATGTCGGGCGGCGTCGATTCCGCCGTGGCGGCGACCCTCGTTCACCGCGCGGTGGGGGATGATCTTATCTGCGTCTTCGTCGATCACGGGCTGCTGCGCCTCGGCGAGGCGGAGGAAGTGATGTCCGTCTTCCGCGACGGGCTCGGGATGAACCTCGTCAAGGCGGACGCGGGCGAACTGTTCCTTTCCAAGCTCGCGGGCGTCGAGGAGCCCGAACAGAAGCGTAAAATAATCGGCGAGGAATTCATCCGCGTCTTCGAGCAGGAGGCAAAGAAAATTGGCGCCGTCGACTTTTTGGTGCAGGGCACCATCTATCCCGACGTCATCGAGAGCGGCAAGGATAAGAGCGCCGTCATCAAGTCTCATCACAACGTGGGCGGGCTGCCCTCCGTCGTCGACTTCAAGGAGATCGTCGAGCCCCTCCGCGACCTCTTCAAGGACGAAGTGCGTCGCGTGGGCAGCGAGCTGGGGCTTCCCGACTCCGTCGTGCAGCGTCAGCCCTTCCCGGGGCCGGGGCTCGCCATCCGCATCATGGGCGAAGTCACGCGCGAGAAGCTGGAGACCTTGCGCCTTGCCGATTTCATCTTCCGCGACGAGATCGCAAAGGCGGGGCTTTCGCGCGAGATCTGGCAGTACTTTGCCGTCATCACCAACAGCAAGACGGTGGGCGTGCAGGGGGATTTCCGCACCTACGAGAACGTCATCGCCCTCCGCGCCGTCACGAGCGTGGACGCCATGACCGCCGATTGGGCGCGCATCCC
>CALVTT010000017.1 GCA_944363045.1 uncultured Clostridia bacterium
TAGAGGCTATGTGATAATCAACACTTTTAACCTAATTTTTGACTCTATATTTTTGACTTTATTATACAAGGAGGAAACTGACATGAAACGCAAGGTTATGGCAGTATTGAGCGTGCCGCTGTGCGCGGCGATGCTTCTGATGAGTTCGTGTGCGGGGCGCAGTACGCTGCTGCGGGCGGCGGCGGAGTCCGAAGGGTTCTCCTACACGGAGCGCCAGGACGAGAACTTTCTCGCCGTGCAGCAAGGGGCGCAGGCGTTTTCGGCGCGCTTTGCCGCCGCCGCGCTGGAAGAAGCGGCGAGCGGGGGCAGGGAAAACGCCGTCATATCGCCCGTCTCCGTCTATATGGGGCTCTCGCTGGCGGCCGCCTGCGCGGCGGGGGAGACGAAGGAGGAGCTCCTCTCCGTCCTCGGCGCAAAAGAGGAGGAGCTCGATGCGGGCATCTCCGTGCTCTGGCGCTCCTTGAACCGCGAGCTCGGCAAGACGGGCGCCCTGGCTCTGAGCAATGCCGTCTGGCTGGACAGCTCGACCCCCTTCATGGAGGAGACGCTCGACGCGCTCGCCGAGGACTACTTCTGCAACAGCTATTCAGCCGATTTTGGGGGCGACAGCGAGGGCGCCAACCGCGCGCTCTCCAAATACATCAAGGACGAGACGCACGGCCTCATCGACGCCGAGCTCGCGCTCCCGCCCGAGACGGTGTTCGCCCTCGTCAACACGCTTTATGCAAAGGACACCTGGAACGAGGAAGGCGACGAGCTGACCCTCACCGAGGAGATGCCCTTTACGGCGGGCGGCGGCGAAGAAGTGCTGCGCCGCTTTCTGCGGGGGTATTACAACATGGGAAGGGCGTATGAAGGGGAGAATTTCACCGCCTTTTATACCGAGACCATGCACGGCTTCCGCCTCACCTTCCTCCTGCCCGACGAAGGGACCTCTCTTGCCGAGGTCATGACGGCGGAAAACATCGCCCTCGTCTCCGCCCTCGAAGATTGGAACGCCCTCGACGAGGAACAGATGCTCCGCTACTTTACGCGCTGCATCTTCCCCGAGTTTGAAGGGGGCTTTCAAGGGGATGTTGCGCCCGTCCTCAAAGAGTTCGGCGTGGAAAAGCTCTTTGACAGCAAAATGAGCGATCTTTCCGCGTTCACGGGCAGGACGAGCGGCGTCTTCTGCACCGGGGCGCAGCACTTCGCCAAGCTAAAAGTGGATAAAAAGGGAATCGAAGGGGCGGCGGCGTTCGTGCTCCCGGGTGCGGCAGAGGCGGGACCCGACGGGTACGAGGCGGTCTATGAAGATCTTCTCATCGACCGCGCCTTCGGCTTCACGCTCTCGGATGGCTATGGCACAATGCTCTTTGCGGGGGTCATCCATGAAGTCTGAACGCCTGAATTATAAAAATCTGACGGCAGAGGAGATAGCGCCCTCCTTTCTCGACGGCTTTGAGCGGCGGCAGGAGGTGATGCTCTGCTACCGCAAGGGGGCGAATGGCTGGGAGGTGCGCCCCGACCCCTTTGTCGACGATTGGACGAAAGAGGGGCGCGCGGCCGTCGTCAGGACGCTGCAAGAGACGGCGAGGACGGGCGGGCTCGTCACGGCGGCGTTTGCGGAGGAGCGCCTCGTCGGTTTTGCCGCCGTTGCCGCCCAGCCCATCGGAAAGAGGCGGGAGTATCTCGACCTATTGGAGATGCACGTCTCGGCTGAATGGCGGCGGCGCGGCGTGGGGCGCAAGCTCTTTTTAGAGGCCGCCGCTTGGGCGCGGGAACGCGGGGCGCAGAAGCTCTACATCTCCGCCCATTCCGCCGTGGAAACGCAGGTTTTTTACCGCTCTCTGGGCTGCATTGACGCCGTCTGGCAGGACAGGCGCCACCTTGCAAAAGAGCCCTTCGACTGCCAGCTCGAATATCGGCTGTGAATTGTGGGCGCGCCGCCCGCGGGCGGCGCGCCCCTTCCCCGACAGACCTTTTTTAGCCGCGCCCTTTATTTGCTTGACAAGGGGCAGCGTACCTCTTACAATAGAAAAAAATATCCTTCGGGAGTTGCCGCCCGCGCGAAAGGTGCGGGAGGGGCAGAGAGCAGGGGAAGCGCGGTGAAAATCCGCCGCAACAGCCATTACGGTGAAAGTCCGATCGCCTGCCCCGGGGGAACGTGCGGTCTTCTCGGGCAGCAGGAGAAGGTCAGGCCGTGCGTTTTTTGGCGTGCCCGAGGGGCGCGCTTTTTTGCTGCCTCCGCCAAAATTCAAGCCGCTTTCAGCGGCAAAAGAGGTTTTTATGAAAAAGAAAGTTGCAATTTTGACCGCCGCTTTGACCGCCGCGCTCCTTACGGTCCTTGCGCTCTTTGCGCTCACGGGCTGCCGCAGGGCGCCGCTCACGCCCGACGAGAATACCGTCGTCATCGAGGCGGCGGCAGACGACGAGGGCAAGACGCTGCTTTCCGTCATGGAGGAGCTCAAAGCGGAGGGGCTTCTCTCCTTCACCGTTGCGGGCGGCATGGTCACAGAGCTCAACGGCACCGCGCAGACCACCTCCTCCTATTGGATGCTCTACACAAGCGACGGCGAGAACGCCAACGAGCAGTGGGGGACTTTCGAGTACGAGGGCGAACGCTTGGGCTCGGCGGCGCTGGGGGCGGGGGAGCTCACCGTCAAGGCGGGCTGCCTCTATATTTGGTCGTTTGAGAGCTTCGGTCTTTAATGGCGCGCGAAAACCGACAACATACGGCACGCGAGCGCGCTGTCCCTTCGCGGGAGGGCGAGGCGAAGCCCGCGCAAAAGCGGGAGCGCGTGCGGCGGGGCGCGGGCCATGCGGCGGTCGTCGCCGTCTTCACGGCGCTGCTGCTCGCGGCGCAGTACGCCCTCTCCTTCGTCAAGGGCGTGGAGATCGTCACCCTGCTCTTTGCCGTCTTCTGCTATCGCTTCGGCGTGCGCTGCGGGGTGCTCTCCGCCGTCGCCTTCTCCCTGCTGCGCTGTTTCATCTTCGGCTTCTTCCCCAACGTCATCCTCCTCTACCTTGTCTACTATCCGCTCTTTGCGCTTGCGTTCGGGCTGTTGGGGAGCGCCTTCCGCCGCCGCATGGACGGCCGCATCCATTTGACGCTCACCGTGCTTTCAGCCGTCCTCACGGCGTGCTTCACCCTCCTCGACGACGCCCTCACCCCCCTTGTCTACGGCTATACGAGCGAGGCGGCCCTCTCCTACTTTATGCTCTCGCTGCCCACGATGGCTGTGCAGACGGCGTGCGCCGCCGTCACCATGCTCGTCCTCTTTCGCCCGCTGTTCGCGCTGTTCAAAAAAGTTAAATTGTAAAGTCAAGGCGGCGCAATGTCGGGTTTTTTTTGACCGATGAGGCAAAAATGTTACATGATATCCGTCAAAGCGACAGACGGATGTTACACAAAAAAGGCCGCTCTACGCAGGGTAGAGTGGCTTTTTTCGCGGTAGAGCGCCCGTTTTCGGGGTAGAAAGGGGCAAAAAAGGAGTAGCGCGCGGGGGCGTATGAATAGGTTTACTTTTGCCCTCCTTTGGGCATATACTGAAAGCGAGAAAAGGGCCGTGCCCCGGGCGGGGCGGGCAGAAGGAGGACGATATGCAAGAGACGGCGGGCGCGCTCCGGGCGGTGTGCAGAGAACAAACCGCGGCGCAAAGAGAACAAACCGCGGCGCAAAGAGGACAAACCGCGGGGGCAAGACCCAAGGGGTTCTTCTGCTCCTTCTATACGAAGGGGGAGGAGATCTTCAACGCGGTCTCGCACATCGCGGGGGCGCTCTTGGGGCTCATCGCCTGGGGGCTGACGCTCTTTTTCGCCTATCCTCACCCGCAGTCGATGGCGGCGGTCTCCGTCTTCGGAGCGAGCATCGTCATCCTCTACACGATGAGCGCTCTATATCACTTTTTGCCCGACGGGCGCGCCAAGGGCGTCTTCCGCATCTTCGACCACTGCACCATCTATCTTCTCATCGCGGGGACGTACACGCCCTACTGCCTCATCGCCCTCGGCGGAACGGCGGTGGGCTTTTGGGTGCTTATCGTCGAGTGGGCGTGCGCGGCGGCAGGCATCACCATGAACGCCGTCGCCATGAACAACAAGGTGGTCAAGGGCATCTCGATGGCGCTGTACTTTACGATGGGCTGGCTCGCCCTCTTCGTCTTCCCGCCCCTTGTCAAGGCCATTTCGCCGCTCTCTTTGTGGCTGCTCCTCGGCGGGGGCATCGCCTATACGGGCGGCATCGTCTTCTTTGCCCTCGGGCGCAAGGTCAAGTGGTTCCACTCCGTCTGGCACCTCTTCGACATCTTGGGCACCGCCCTGCAATTTGCGAGCATCCTCTTGCTGCTCCTTTGAAGCAGCTGTATTCTCCGTAAGGGAGGGGCGCCTGCCCCTCCTAATTTTTATTGTCTGCCTCTCGGCGCTTGTCAATTTGCGCGCGTTGTGCTACAATAAACGTATCACACTATCGCCCCCTCGGGGGGCACGGAGAACAAAATGGATATCATCAAGACGCTTGCAAGAGAGCTCGATAAGAAGGAGGAGCACGTTTCAAACGTCGTCACCCTCCTCGACGAGGGCAATACGGTGCCCTTCATCGCCCGCTATCGCAAGGAGATGCACGGCACGATGGACGATCAGACCATCCGCACCCTCGCAGACAGGCTGCAATATTTGCGCAACTTAGAGGCGCGCAAGGCGGAAGTGCTCTCCTCGATCGAGGCGCAGGGAAAGCTCACGGAGGAGCTCAAAGCCCGCATCGAGAAGGCGGAGACGCTCGCCGCCGTCGAGGACGAATACCGCCCCTATAAGCAGAAGCGGCGCACCCGCGCCACCATTGCCCGCGAGAAGGGGCTGGAGCCGCTCGCGCTCCTCCTCTTCGCGCAGGAGAAGGACTGCCCCGCCCCCGAGGAGGCGGCAAAGGAGTATATCGACGAGGAGAAGGGCGTCTCTACCGTCGAAGAGGCGCTGGCGGGCGCTAGCGACATCGTCGCCGAAAATATCTCCGACGACGCCGCCGTACGCGGGGCGCTCCGCGACTATGCCATGAAGTGCGGCGACGTCTGTTCCGAAGCCGCCAAAAAAGAGCAGGAAGATACCGTCTACCGCAACTACTATAAGTTCACCTGCGCCGTCAAGACCATCCCCTCGCACCGCGTGCTCGCCCTCAACCGCGGCGAGAAGGAGAGCATTTTGAAAGTGTGGGTGGACGTGCCGCGCGACAATGCCTTAGAGCTCATCTTCCGCCGCGTCGTCAAAAAGCCCGCCTGCGCTGCGACCGCCTTTGTAAAGGCCGCCGCCGAGGACGCCTACGACCGCCTCATCGAGCCCTCTTTGGAGCGCGAGGTGCGCGCCGCCCTCACCGAGACGGCATCGGAAGGGGCGATCGGTCAGTTTGCCCTCAATCTGCGCCCCCTCCTCATGCAGCCGCCCGTCAAGGGCTTCGTGACGATGGGGCTCGACCCCGGCTACCGCATGGGCTGCAAGGTCGCCGTCGTCGACGGCACGGGCAAGGTGCTCGATACGGCGGTCGTCTATCCCACCCACGGCGAGCGGCAGAAGGCGGACGCCATCAGGACGCTCTCCGCGCTCATCAAAAAGCATCAAGTAAAGCACATCGCCATCGGCAACGGCACCGCGAGCCGCGAGACCGAGCAGATGACGGTGGAGCTCATCGCCTCCCTCGGCAAGGGGGCGGGCGTTTCCTACGTCATCGTCAACGAGGCGGGCGCTTCCGTCTATTCCGCCTCCAAACTGGCGGCGGCGGAGTTCCCCGACTACGACGTCAACCTGCGCTCGGCGGTCTCCATCGCGCGGCGCTTGCAGGACCCTCTCGCCGAGCTCGTCAAGATCGACCCCAAGTCCATCGGCGTGGGGCAGTATCAGCACGATATGCCCGAAAAGCGGCTCTCGGAAGCGCTCGACGGCGTCGTCGAGGACTGCGTGAATGCCGTCGGCGTCGATGTCAACACGGCTTCCGCGCCCCTTTTGGCGCGCGTTTCGGGGCTCAACGCGGGCGTTGCCGCCAACGTCGTCAAGTACCGCGAGGAGAACGGCAAATTCACTTCGCGCAAGCAAATTTTAAAGGTGCCCAAGCTCGGCGCTAAGGCCTTTGAGCAGTGCGCGGGCTTTCTGCGCGTGCCCGAGAGCGAGGAGGTGCTCGACAACACCGCCGTGCACCCCGAATCTTACGCCGCCGCACAAAAGCTCCTCTCCCTCTGCGGCTATACCGAGGAGGATGTGCGCCGCGGCAACTTGGGGCATCTCATGGAGCGGCTGCACGGCTACGGCGAGGAGCGCGCCGCGCAGGCGTGCGGCGTGGGGCTGCCCACCCTCTTTGACGTGTGCGCCGAGCTCAAACAGCCCGGCCGCGACCCCCGCGACGAGCTGCCCGCGCCCGTTCTGCGCACCGACGTCATGGAGATCAAGGACTTGAAGCCGGGCATGGAATTAAAAGGCACCGTGCGCAACGTCATCGACTTCGGCGCCTTTGTCGACATCGGCGTGCATCAGGACGGCCTCGTGCACATTTCGGAAATTTCCGACCGCTTTGTGAGGCACCCCTCCGAGGTCGTCTCGGTGGGGGACGTCGTCACCGTCTGGGTGAAGGAAGTGGATGAGAGGAAGGGGCGTATTTCCTTGACCATGAAACGCCCTCGGTGACCGCTCGCCTTATAACCGTCGCAATACTGTGTTGCGCTGCGGCTCGTCGGAGCAAGGCGAAATTTGCGGGCGTCCGCCTATGGCAAACGCCGCGCTTTCAACGCCTGCTCCTCCTCTTCCCACAAATCTTTTTGCTTCGCAAAAATCTTTGCGGGAGCCCTGTAAACTCCTGTCGGCAAAGCCGCGCTCTCCTCGTCTTGCTCGCATCTGCTGTGCGGAGGATATATCATCCTCTTGCCTCCCTCTAAGAGGGCGAGCAAATGCTTTCTTGCAAAGAGCCCGGTGGGCTTTTTGCCATTTGCGAGCTTGGAAGCGGCGCATTGTGCGCGCCGTTTCCTGACCGAGTGCGGGCACTACCGCACGAGAAGCTGTCGAGCGCAGCGAGACTGAGGGAGTTCACCACATTTTGACCTCCTCCTCGGGGGAGGTGTCATGCCATTCGACGCAGGCGTCGATGGCATGACGGAGGGAGTCGCCTTATTATAAAAAGTACGATTTCGATAAAAGCTTTCTTTCTTCCGACAAAACTCCTTCCGTCAGCCTTGCGGCTGCCACCTCCCTCTAAGAGGGAGGCAAGGGAAAAGAGATAAACAAGGAGGCAACATATGAAGATCGCCATGACGGGCGTGAGCGGCGATATGGGCCGCGAAGCGCTCAAAGCCGTGCTCGCCCTGCCCGTGGGCGCCTGCGTGCGCGTGCTGCTCACGCCCAAAAAGCGCAACGATGAACTCGCCCGCCGCCTTCGGCAGCAGTACGGCCCGCGCGTGGAGGTGGTGCGCGGCGACGTCACGCGCAAAGAGGACTGCGAGCGCCTTGTTGCGGGCAGCGAGTACGTCCTGCACATGGCGGGGGTCATCCCGCCCGCTTCCGATCATTCTCCCTCGCTCTCGCACCGCGTCAACTTCGGCGGCACGGCGGCGATGGCGGATGCCGTGCGCGCCTCTGTTCCCCAACCCGCCTTCATCTACATCTCCTCGGTGGCGGTCTACGGCAACCGCACGATGGCGCACCCCTTCGGCAGGGTGGGCGACCCCCTCCTTCCCAGCCCCTTCGAGGCGTACGAGCTGCACAAGCTCAAGGCGGAGCGCTATATCCTCGATGCAAACCTTGAAAAGTTCGTCATTCTGCGCGAGGCCGCCATGCTGCATCCCAGGATGCTGGAAAACAATATGCGCGACGCCCTCATGTTCCACGTCGTGCTCAATTCCCCCCTCGAGTGGGTGAGCGCGCGCGACACGGCGCAGCTGTTTGCCAATATCTTCCTCCGCGAGAGCAGGGGGGAGATCGATGGGTTCTGGAACAACGTCTACAACATCGGCGCGGGGGAGAGGGGGCGCGATACGGGCTACGATACGCTCACCGACGGCTTTGCGGTCATCGGCGGCAGGCCCGAGCGCTACTTCCGCCCCGATTGGTTCCCCACGCGCAACTTCCACGGCCTCTGGTTCTCCGATGCGGACGAGCTTGAAGAGCTCTTTCACTTTCAGCGCGACGGCGTGCACGAGTATTGGCAGGAGATCGCCAGATCGCACCCCCTGTTTTCCCTCGGCAAGGCGGTGCCGCCCGAGCTCATATACGAATTTCTCTTTAAGAAGCTGTTGGCGCAGGAGGGGTCTCCCGCGCGGTGGATACAAGAGGGCGACAGGGCGCG
Organism: uncultured Clostridia bacterium; assembly: GCA_944363045.1. Taxonomy (GTDB): domain Bacteria; phylum Bacillota; class Clostridia; order Christensenellales; family Borkfalkiaceae; genus Gallimonas. Next base: position 8,294 of record CALVTT010000017.1, read on the forward strand.
CATCGCTGCCTATTTCGGCGGCGAGGAGGGGGTCAAAAAGCTCCCCAAGCGTTGGGAGGATGTGGCGCTCGCCTGCAAACAGCCCGGGTTCGAGGCGCTGAAGCGGGGCGAGGGCGCACCGCTCCTTTCTCACGGCTTCGACGATAAAAAGCCCATGCAGGAGTGGGATATCGGGGATGCCAAGTCGGCGGCAAAATTCCGCGGGGGAGAGTGCCTCTCCGAAGAAATGTCCTCTCTCACTGCGCCCCTCAAATGGCGGTGCGCCGAGGGGCACGAGTTCGAGGCCTCCGCGCTCACCGTGCTGCGGGCGGGGCATTGGTGTCCGCACTGCTGTTATCCGCGCCCGTGGAAATTCGATCTTCTCGCAAAGCGCAATCCCTATTTCGCGCAGGTGTGGTACGATTCGCACGAAAGGGGCGAGGAGCTCGTTTACGATTTAGAGGACGGCACGCCCGCCGTCTATAAAATGACGCAAGGAGGCGCAAAATGATCGCACATTCGATGCAGGAACTCATCGGGGGAACGCCGCTTTTGGAGCTCTCCCGCTACGGCGCGGCCTACGGCTGCAAGGCAAAGCTGTGGGGGAAGCTTGAAAGCTTCAACCCCGCGGGCTCGGTCAAGGACCGCGTGGCGCTGGAAATTTTGGCGGACGCCGAGGAGAAAGGCACGCTGAGGGCGGGGGGCACCGTCATCGAGCCCACCTCGGGCAACACGGGCATCGGGCTCGCCGCCCTCGCCGCCGTCAAGGGTTACCGCGCCATCCTCGTCATGCCCGATACGATGAGCATGGAGCGGCGCAACATCCTGCGCGCCTACGGGGCGGAGATCGTCTTAACGCCGGGCGCAAAGGGCATGGCGGGCGCCATCGAAAAGGCGGAGGAGCTTGTAAAAACGCTCCCCAATGCCATCCTCGCGGGGCAGTTCGAAAACCCCGTCAACCCGCGCGCCCACTATAAGACGACGGGCCCCGAGATCTGGCGCGATCTTGAGGGCGATATCGCCTGCTTCGCGGCGGGCGTGGGCACGGGCGGCACGCTGACGGGCGTGGGCAGGTACTTAAAGGAACAGAACGCGGGTATCCGCATCGTCGCGGTGGAGCCCGCCTCCTCGCCCGTGCTCTCTCAAGGGCACGGCGGCGCGCACGGCATCCAGGGCATCGGCGCGGGCTTTGTGCCAAAGGCGCTCGATAGGGGCGTTTATGACGAGGTCATCGCCGTCTCCGACGAGGACGCCGTCGCCTATGCCAAGCAGTTGGGCAGGACGGAGGGGATCCTGTGCGGCATCTCTGCGGGCGCGGCGCTGTGCGCGGGCGTGCAGATGGCAAAGCGCGCGGAATTTGCGGGGAAGAACATCGTCGTCCTCCTCCCCGACGGCGGCGACCGCTACTATTCCACCGAACTCTTCCGCTTTGAGTAACTTTCAAGGAGAATACAGCGCGCCCCGCGGCATCCGCCGCGGGGCGCGCGTTCTGTTATCGCGTTTTATCTTCATGGCAGCCGCAGGGCGCTCATGTCTCAAAGAGCGAGAGCGCTTCCCTCGTTTGGCGGAGCGTTTCGTTGAGGGCGCCGAGCCGCTTTCTGTCCCCGAGGCGCTCCGCCGCCCGTTTGCACAAAAAGAGCGCTTTTATGAGCAGCGGCAGCGCTGCATTGTACTCTAAAACAAACTTCCCGCACGAGGCGATCTCTGAAAGCAGTGCGGGGTCGGCATGCTCTTCATAGGCTTTTTCGTCGAGCTCCATCAGCCGGAGGGCGACGGTGTGACCGACGAGGCGCGGGCGCGGCCCGCCCACTTCTTCGGCGTCCTTCAGCTCTTTCAGGGCGAGCTTGCGAAGCTCTCCGAGTTTGCCCGCCGCCGCCAAGGCTTCGGCCCGTTCCAAAAGTTCGTCCGTCTGCCGCCGCATGCGGTCGCTTAAGCGCCTGCGGATAAAAAAGAGGAAGAACTCATCGGCGGCCGCCTCGTTTTCGGGGGCGAGTGCACCCCATCGGCCGATCGCATCCCCGCGGATGACAAGCTCTTCGGTTTCCTCGCACAGCGCTTGCTTCTCCCGCTCCCGCCCCGGGACTTTCCGGCAGAATTTCATAAAGAGCAGCCCGAACTGCATGCGCAGCGCGTCGCTGTCGGGGTACATCGCAATTTTTTGGCGCAGCTCCTCAAAGGCGGCGTCGTAGCTTCCTTCTGCGGCAAGTTTTTCCGCCGCCGCCCGCGCCTCCTTCAGCGCCGCTTTTTCGCCGCCCGAACGGATGCCGAGAAGGTCGTCCGCCGAGACGGAGAACAGGCCGCAGAGGGGGATCAGCATGGTAAGGTCGGGCAGAGTTCTCCCCGATTCCCATTGCGAGACCGCCGAGACCGTCACATTGAGTTTTTGCGCCAGCATTTCCTGCGTCATCTTTCTTTCGGTGCGCAGTTTTCTGATCCTTTCGCCGATGGCAGGCATATAGTTCCCTCCGAAAAAAGTTTGCAAAACGTTTTGTATCTCTATCATAGCGCATCCTGCGGCAAAAGTAAAGACAGTATTCTTAAAGCGACAATTTAAGCGGCGCTTAAATTTTGCAGACAGCTCCCGCAGAAAGGCGCTTCAATATTTGTGTGATCTTCTGCATTTGGGGCGCGTGGGTTGACAGCGGGGGGCGCAGTGTGCTATAATGCCATATAGTGGGCTTCGGAGCGAGTGCACCGAGGCCCTTTTCGCGGGAAAAGATGCGTGCTTTCACGCAAAAGAAAAAAGGAGTGAGAAAAAATGAAACTCATCTATGGCGTCAAGGACAAGCCGACCCTCTTTCAGACCATCGTCTTTGCCCTGCAGCAGATGCTTGCCATCCTCGCCGCGACCATCGCCGTTCCCATGGTGGTGGGGCATGAGATGTCCACCTCGGCGGCGCTCTTCGGCGCAGGCGCGGGCACGCTCGTCTACCTCTTGTTCACCAAGTTCAAGAGCCCCGTCTTTCTGGGCAGTTCGTTCGCCTTCATCGGCTCGATGACGGCAGCGTTCGCGGGCGGCGTGAGTATGGCGCTGGGCTATCTGGGCCTTCTCATCGGCGCTGTGTTCGCGGGCCTCGTGTACGTCGTCATTGCCATCGCCGTCAAGTTCGCGGGCGTCGGCTGGATCGATAAGCTCATGCCCGCCGTCGTCATCGGCCCCACGGTCGCCCTCATCGGTCTCTCGCTCGCGGGCAGCGCCGTCTCGCAGGCGGTCAGCACGGCGACGGACGCAAGCGGCAACTATGTGATGGATCTGCACGCAGGGCTTTGCCTCATCTGCGCGCTCGTGACGCTCGGCGTCACCATCGTCTGCTCGGTGTACGGCAAGAAGATGCTCAAAATGATCCCCTTCATCTGCGGCATCCTCTCGGGCTATCTCGTCGCCGCCGTCTTCACCCTCATCGGCATCGGCACGAACGTCGAGGCCTTCAAGATCATCGACTTCTCCATCTTCACCCATATGCAGTGGCTGCCCGACTTCACCTTCCTCACCGCCTTCGGAGGGCCCCTCGATGCGGGTGAGGGCACGATCGGCGCCTACATCGGCACCATCGCCGTGGCGTATATCCCCGTCGCCTTCGTCGTCTTTGCCGAACACCTCGCCGACCACAAGAACATCTCCTCCATCATCGAGCACGACCTTCTGCGCGATCCGGGGCTTTCGCGCACGCTCCTCGGCGACGGCATCGGCTCGATGGTCGGCGCCTTCTTCGGCGGCTGCCCCAACACGACGTACGGCGAATCCATCGGCTGCGTGGCGATCTCGGGCAACGCCTCCGTCGTCACCATCGTCGCAACGGCGGTGCTTGCCATCGTCTTCTCCTTCGTGGCGCCCTTCGTCACCTTCCTCTCCTCCATTCCCGCCTGCGTGATGGGCGGCGTGTGCATCGCCCTCTACGGCTTCATCGCCGTCAGCGGCCTTAAAATGATCCAGAAGGTCGACCTCAACGAGAACGAGAATTTATTCGTCGTCTCCACCATCCTCATCGCGGGCGTGGGCGGCATGGCGCTCTCCTTCGGGCAGGTCACCATCACCGCCATCGCCACGGCGCTTATTCTGGGCATCCTCGTCAATCTCCTCGTCAACATCGGCAAGAAGAAGGGCGAACGCGTGCAGGCTTCCGCAGCGCCCGAAGCCGCCGAAAGTGCCGAAAGCACCGCCCCTTCCGAGACGCCCGAGAGCGGGGCAAAGGAGTAAGAGATGACCTTTCCCAACGTCTTTATCTTCGATCATCCCCTCATCAAGCACAAGGTCTCTATTCTTCGCGACAAGAACACTTCCATGAAGGAGTTCCGCGAGCTCGTCGAAGAGATCACCACCATCATGACTTATGAAAGTATGCGCGACGTGGAGCTCGTGCCCGTGGAGGTGGAGACGCCCCTCGAAAAGACGATGCAGTACCGCGTGGCGGACGACAGCGTCGCCATCGTGCCCATCCTGCGCGCGGGGCTCGGCATGGTCAACGGCGTGCACCGCGTCTTCCCCACCGCCAAAGTGGGGCACATCGGTATGTACCGCGACGAGGAGACGCTCGAGCCGCAGGAATACTACTGTAAGCTGCCCGACGGCATCGCGGAAAAGACGGTGTTCCTCATCGACCCCATGCTGGCGACGGGCGGTTCGGCGGCGGACGCCATTGCGGCGCTCAAGGCGCGCGGCTGCAAAAAGATCAAGTTTATGGCGATCATCGCCGCGCCCGAGGGCATCGAGAAGCTCTACCGGGAGCACCCCGACGTGCCCGTGTATGTTTCCACCCTCGACCGCTGCCTCAACGAGAACGGCTATATCCTGCCCGGCCTCGGCGACGCGGGGGATAGGTTATTTGGAACAAAATAAAAGTTTCGCGAAAATCTTTTTGCTTCGCAAAAATCTTTCCGCGAGGTTCTTCGCCGCAAATCTTTTTGCTTCGCAAAAATCTTTGCGGCGAGTGGCGAACGTTGTGCATCTAAATTGCTTCATCGCCCACAGGCTTGGATGTCTTTATTGGACAGTAAGCCCTAAGCATAGGGCAAATTGAGGCCCGCAGCGGAGGGGAACCCTCCTCGCGGAAGTAAATTATAATTCGCGAAAATCTTTTTGCTTCGCAAAAATCTTTCCGCGAGTTTAAGCCCTAAGCATAGGGCAAATTGAGTGAGCCAGCGCAGGGAGACCCTGCTCGGCTCATTTCATTTTAGGAGCGGGGCAATCACCAATTTCCTTGCCTCCCTCCCCGAGGGAGGTGCCGAACGAATGTGAGGCGGAAGGAGTTTCCTCATTGTAACCTCCTCTTTGAGGGCGAGCAAATGCTTTCTTGGCTCCTCCCCCGGGGGAGCTGTCGAGCGGAGCGAGACTGAGGGAGTAATAGGTCCCCCGCAAAAATTGCCGTGCGATTTTTGCGGGGGACCTAAAATACTCCCGCAAATTTTTTCTCTGCGCGAGATCTTCGGGAAAAATTCCCTGCGGCCGCCTGCGCCCGCCCGCTTGACAATTTGCGCAGTTTATAGTATCATGAATTTGACATGAAGATCCAACGGCTCAAGCTCAAAAAACTCAACAATACGCGCGATCTCGGCGGTATGCCCGCCGCGGACGGCCGCACCATTGCGCCCCGCAAGCTCTTCCGCAGCGGACGCCTCTCCCGCCTGCCCAAGAACACCAAGCGCTCGCTCGAGGAGCTCGGCATCCGCACCGTCGTCGATCTGCGCACGGACACCGAACGCTTAGAACATCCCGACACCCTGCTCGAGGGAGCGGAATACGTCGCTCTGCCCCTCCTGTGCGCACCCACGGGCGGCATCACGGCGGAGCGCTCCTCCCGCCTCTTTATCAAAGCCGAGAGCCGCCGCATCAAAGAGCAATTCGGCACCGCCGATAACTATATGATCCACACCTACCGCGGCATCATCTTCGATAAGAAGCCGCAGGAGAGCCTGCGCCGCTTCCTGCGCCTTGCCGTGGAGCGCGACGGGCTCCTGTGGCACTGCACGGGCGGCAAGGACCGCGCGGGCATCTGTTCGATGCTCCTCGAGGCGCTGCTCGGCGTGGGGGAGGAGGATATCCTCGCCGACTATCTCGCCTCCCGCCGCTTTTGCAGACGGAAATTCGTCCTTAACCGCATCGCCGTCTACATCGCCCCCCTCACGCTCAAATTCAAGAAGGTGCTTTTAGGGCTCATGCGCATCAAGCGTGAGTACCTGGAGGGCATCATTTCCGGCATGAAGGAGCGCTACGGCAGCATCATTGCCTACTGCCGGCAGGAGCTAGGCATCACCGATGCCGACATTTCGGCACTCAGAGAGAAGTACCTCGTTTAAGGGATGCATTTTTGCCGAAATTGAAAAAGGCCGCCCCCGCGTGATAGCGCGCGGGGCGGCCTTTTTGGCGGCATAAACCGCCAAAAAGTTGGGCGCACATTCGCATTTTGGGAGCAATTTGGGGGAAGAAAGGTAAAAAAGGCATTTAAGAGCCGAACAATTTGCTCGGCTTTCAGGTCATAAGCAATCACTTTTTTCCTTGACGCAAAGGCATTTTCTGATACCATTCGATCCCCAACGATCCAAACCGATGGCAAGGAGGACAAGGGAGAAATAAATTGCGGACAGTTTAGAAACAAGCGGGAAGCCGGGTGTTCCTTTCATATAAAGTGCGATCATAGGCAAAAAGAAGGCACGAATGAAAGAACTACGATCCAAAAAAAATTCGCTCGGGCTCAAAGCTTTTATCGGTGTTTTTTCGGCCTTAATGCTATTTCAAAGGAAAAGACGGAGAGCATCGTCACTGCCTTGGAAATGGTGGAAAAGATGGGCGTTTGTGAAAGAGGCGGAGGCAGAACAAGTGCGATCGCTCCTTTGGGTCGCTCTTGCCAACGAGGAGGTGCCGAAATAAAACCGAGCGAAAACCGGGAACTCTCAACGTAAAGTAGCGATGAAGAAATATCCATCAAGCATTCTACAAAAACACGAATTTGTAAAAGCTTTTTCCTATCTGATTGACTTTGCGCTCTGACTTGTTAGAATAATGTTATCGGCGTGCCGAAATAATCTATTCGAGGGATAAGATGAAGGGAGTAAAAAGGGTATTGATACCATTTCTTGCGGCTATCATGATCGTATTATGTTTATCAGGTTTTGCTGCATGCGGGGAACAGAAGGCGCACGGGTTCGAGTTGAAGACGGGAGAATCGGTTGAGATCACCGTTGCGGACGGGGAGCAGGCAGATGATGTAATGTATTGGGCAACCGGGGATGAAACGGTTGCCGTGATAGAAAATGACTTTTTCCTTGTCGGGATGGCTCCCGGAAGCACGAAACTTTATGGTATGATGGGTGATGATACGATTTCTTTGGAGTATGACGTAACGGTCACGGCGTATTCTTTAGAGGGTAAATTTAAGGAACCAGGGTTTTACGCGGTAAAATCTCAAGAAATAACTTTAGGGAAAGAATACACGGAAAAATGGGGGATCCCTGTAAACGCCATGTCCGGAAATCAGTTATCTCCTTGGCAAAAGTGTATGATTTGGTATCCGGAAGAGCTTGAAACAAGCGAAAAACAGTACCCTGTTATCGTTTTTGGAAGCGGAAGTGACAGTACCTATGCAACAGCCTTTGTGCCGTCCATGCTGCAGCATTTCGCCTCCTATGGTTTTATCGTCGTAGGCAATGATGAGATCGCGGATGGTTTGGGGAAAGCGATCGCTGGGTGCATCAGTTTTCTTCTCGATGCAAACAAGGATGAAGAAAGTTTTTTGAACGGAAAGATCGATGAAACAGCCATCGGAGTTCTCGGAGGCAGTCAGGGAGGGGCAGGCGCCCTCAATGCATGCTGCAATTTTGGAGAAATCAGTGAAAAAATAGCCGCAGTATGCTCGTGGAGCGCTCCCGGTATGACGCTTGGAAGGGCGATCAAATGGTATGCGGATGATTTCTCGTTCAATAAAATAAGTGCTGCTTGTTTTATGCTGGCGGGAACGGGAACGATCGATAGTGAGTTGATCATTCCTCTCCGGGAAATGCAAGATAATTATAACAACTGCAATTCGTCTCCCTTTGTTGTAAAAGCGCGAATCAATTATAGTGATCATACGGATTATGAACCGGCAAAAGGATATATGACGGCGTGGTTTGCATACCGTCTGCAAAACGATCCGGAGGCGGCAAAAATTTTTGAAGGCAGTACTGCGGAAATAAAAAATAATGCGCGCTGGGTAGATGTGGAAATCAAGGAAAATTGACCAAAATGACAAAATATGATTTGAAAAAGATAGAACGTTTACCGCAAACGCTGCGAGAGTCCGCCCTCCATTTTTTGAAAAAGGCTTTGCCTGTTTTACCTGCGGATCCGGTAGCGGGGATTTGGTATTTCTTTTACCCGGAAGAAGCTGTTTGCGATAACGGGGAGCCTTATCATGGTTGCTTGAGAATCGGAACCAATCACAAATTGTGCATTCTGTTCAGCGGAGGAGGGGTTTCCGTAAATGAGTATACGGCTGCACATCCGGAAAGTATGTTTCATCCGTCGTCAGAGGGATTTTATTCGGACGATGTGTTTATCGTAGCCGATTTATTTGCTTATATGGGATTAGGGGTCATGTTTGACGGGAATCCTTTGAATGATTGGACGATCTTGTATGTGCCAAAGGATAAGGGATCTTTTTGACGGCGGCGCAAAAAAGAAAAAAATTTTCATAAAAAATTTGCGGAAAAGGCTTGACAAAGCGGAGAAAGGGGTGTATATTATAGGCAGTTGGAAACGTTTCCGATTTTTTATTTCCCCCGATTGGAAACGTTTCCGACACAACTTTGAAAATTTATATGACGGAGGAACGTTATGAAAAAGAAATTGGCAGCAGTTGCTCTGGCGGGCGTTGTGGGACTTTCCTGCATGGCGCTTGCCGCTTGCGGCGGCGACGGCAACGACAAGGACACGGCAACGAGCAAGTACATCACGGTGTGGCTGCACAAGTCGGAGGCAGAGCCCGAGGGCAGGACGTACCGCGCGCTGATGGACGAGTTCAACGAGGCGGACTATGTGACGGAGGACAGGCGCGATATCGTCATGAGCATCGAGTTCAAGGGCACCGCCGAGACGCTGGACACCGCCATCAACGGCGAGATCCTCTCGGGCGGGCTCCCCGACGTCGTGGCGGTGGACGCAGGCGACGTGACCGCCTATGCCAACGACGACCTCCTCGTTCCCATCGACGAATACGTCAGCGACGAGGAAAAGTCGGACTATGTGGACAGCGTCATCGAGCAGTCCACCTATGACGGCAAGCTGTATGCGCTCTCGGGCATGGACACGCCGGGCGGCCTCTACTACAACAAGACGGCTTTGGAGTCGGTGGGCTACGGCACGGCAGAAAAGCCCTTCGGCACCATCGAAGACCCCTGGAGCTGGCTCGACCTCGAGGAGGCGATGGAGGCCCTGAAAGCCAAGAACGACGAGGACGGCACCACCCCCTATATGCTGCGCGCCAACATCGGCTTCGGCGGCGACGAGGGCGCCATGTATCTCTATTCCCCCGTCGTGTACAGTGCGGGCGGCGAATTCTTCGGCCCCAACGAGCAGGTCGTGGGCTATCTGGACGGCGAGAAAGCCATGGCGGGCCTCGAACAGATGAACGGCTTCTTCTCCCGCAAGAAGGACTACATGGAGGAGGGCAACAACGCGCTCGCCTTCCCTCAGCAGGACGCCGCCTTTGAAATTTACGGCCCCTGGCTCATCAATTCCATCGCCCAGGAGTACCCCGAATTCGAGAGCGAGTACGACATCATGCCCTTCCCCGTGTACGAGGCGGAGGACGGCACGAAGGGGGAGGTCGCGACCCCCTGCGGCACCTGGGGCTTCGGCGTCACGCGCGACGCGGACGATGTGGATGCCGCCGTGCAGGTCGTCAAATTCCTGACGAGCGCCCATGCGAGCGAGATGTTCTACAACGACATCGGCACCTTCCCCACGCATAAGTCCGTCCTCAACAGCATGGAGGACTTCACAAAGGAGGGCCCCCTCCATTCGCTTTCCGAACTGCTGCTGGAGACGGCGACGCCCCGCCCCAAGATGGTCAACTATCCCCGCCTGAGCGTCGCCTACCGCGACATTATCGCCTTCATCAAGACGCAGACGGGCAGCCAGCCCCTTGCAGACTATGTGAACGAAAAGGCGGCCTCCGTGGACCGTTGATAAAAGAGGGAGAAAATTATGGAACGTATGTTAAAGACGGACGAAATAGAGCTTGCCGCCCCAATGGCGCAGGCAGAGGAGCCCGTCCCCGCAGAAAGCATCTCTCCGGGCGGCAAGCCGCCCAAGCGCAAGAGCCGCTACTTCCGCTTCCTCGGCAGGACGTACAAGAAGGACAACACCGTCGTCGGGCTGCTCTTCACCCTGCCCGCCATCGTGCTCGGGTGCATCTTCGTCATCGCGCCCATGGTGGTCTCGCTCTCCTATTCCTTTACGGACGCCTACCTTCTGCGCCTCGACGAGATCCACTTCACGGGCATCGAGCAATTCAAAAAGGTGTTCAGCGACGGCTTTTTGTGGAACGCCTTCGGCAATACGATGGTATTCGTCGTCATCACCGTGCCCGTGCAGCTGTGCGTGGCGCTCGGCCTTGCTCTCATCCTGAACAGCAAGATCAAGGCGAACACCTTCTTCCGCTGGGCGTTCTTCGTGCCCGTCATGCTCTCGCTCGCCGTCACCTCCTTTTTGTGGGGGAACCTGTTTGAGCAGGACGGCCTCATCAACGCGCTGCTTGTAAAGCTGGGCATCGGCGAACAGCCCTTCCTCGACGACCCCGGCCAGGCGATGGGGATCATCATCTTCATCTCCATCTGGCAGGGCGCGGGCTATCAGATGCTCATCTTCCTCTCGGGCCTCAAAAATATCCAGCCCGAGATCTACGAGGCGGCATCGCTGGACGGTGCCAACGCCACGCAGCGGTTCTTCTACATCACCATCCCCAACATCCTGCCCACCTTCTCCTTCGTGCTCATCACCATGCTGATCGGCGCCTTCCGCCTCATCACGCAGCCGATGATCATGACGCAGGGCGGGCCGGAGGACGGAACGATGACGATGTCCTACTATATCTATCAGCAGGGCATCACCTTCCGTGACGTCGGCTATTCGAGCGCCATCGCCATGGTCTACACCGTCTTCATGTCCGTGATCGCGCTGACTTTGCGCAAGGTCATGGACGTGAAAAACTGAGGAGGAGCGCAATGGAACATTCAACGACAATGCCGCAGGCAGACATCCCTGCCGCCAAAAAGCACAAACGGCCGCTCACGGCAGCCCGCATCGTCCTCAGCGTCTGCAAGTGGCTGGGCCTCACGGTGCTGTGCGTCCTCTTCCTCTTTCCCATCTGGTGGATGGTCATCTCCTCCTTCAAGCCGCAGACTGTGATCTACGAACAGCTCGACTCCTTCATGACCTTTTTGCCGAGCACATGGAATATAGGCGAATGGTTTGATTCATATATCAACCTCTTTAACTCTTTCGAATATTTCGGCACGGCGATCGGGAACAGCGTCCTCTACTGCGCGGTCACGGTGGCGGGGGTGCTGCTCGTCAACTCCCTCGCGGGCTATGCGCTGGCGCGCCTCGAATTCCCGGGCAGCCGCTTCATCTCCACGCTCATCATCCTGCTCATCATCGTGCCGGTGGAGACCTCCATCGTGCCGCAGTACGTCATTTTGAGCCAGCTCGGGCTGCTTGCGAGCCCCGCCTCCCGCGTGGTCGGCTATCTGCTGCCCAGCATCGTGAGCGCCTTCTACATCTTCATGTTCCGCCAATACTTCATGGGGATGCCGCGCGAGCTCGAGGAGGCGGCGGAGATCGACGGAGCGGGCAAGCTCAAGACCTTCTTCGTCATCATGATGCCGCTCGCAAAGGCCATCTTCGCGACGGTCGCCATCTTCACCTTCATGGGCGCGTGGAACGAATACGTCTTTGCCGACCTCATGTTCCCGCAGGCACGGCAGAAGCCCTTGCAGGCGTTCCTGCAGCTCGTCAACACCTACAACCCCAAGGACCTTTCCATGGTCATGGCGGCGCTGACGGTCTCCACCATCCCCATTGCCATCGTGTATATCTTCTGTCAGAGATATATCGTGGAAGGCGTGTCCTTCTCCGGTCTCAAATAAGGAGGGAAAGCTATGAAACGCAAACTTTTTACCCTGCTTGCGGCGGTGGGCTGCGCTGCATTCCTCTTCGCGGGGCTTGCCGCCTGTAAGGACGATCCTAATGCCGACAGCCTCATGCTCCACCTCGCCTTTGACGAGGGGCAGGGCACCGTGGTGACGGACAGCTCCCAAAACGTCGCAGACGCCGAGCTCCGCTACGTCTTCAACGACCCCGTCTATCAGGCGGAGCCGCAGGATCCGCAGTGGCGGCAGACGGGCGTTATCGGCGGCTCGCTGCTGATGGACGGCTATTCCAACTACGTTCGTTACAGCGAGGACGACATCCTCCTCTCGGGCAGCGCCCTTACCCTGTCGGCATGGATCGCGCCGCGTATGTTCGAGTGGGACGACCCCAACGCCGCCGCAAACGGCACGGAATTTTTGACCGCCGTCGTCAGTCAGTACGACGAGGCGGGCAATGCGGGCGCGCTGCTCGGCTATCACCGCCACGGCGCGTGGAGCTTCCAAGTGGGCATCGGCGACCGCTTCGTCAAACTGTGGGACGACGGCCACCCCATCCAAAAGTACGAGTGGAACCACATCGCCGCCACCTTCGACGGCGCGACGGGACAAATGGCGATGTATCTGAACGGCGAAAAGATCGCCTCGCGCACCGTCTATGAGGGGGCTTCCGTCGAAGCCTGCCCGACGTGGCTGTATATCGGCCGCAACAGCGACAGCAACACCGTCGGCTCGGCGACCTGCAATATGCACTCCGGGCTCATCGACGAGGTGAAAATTTATAATGCGGCGGTGAGTGAGGAGGACATCCGCGCCCAATACGAGGCGGGGCTCGTGGACGGCAAAGTGCCCGAGATCGCCTTCGAGGACATCTGGCTGCAAAATATCCTCACCGAGGACTATCACAAGCCGCAGTACCACGGCGGGCCCTATCAGCATTGGATGAACGAGCCGCACGCGCCCTTCTACTACAACGGCAAGTACCACCTCTTCTTCCAATTCAACATCAACGGCCCCTACTTCAAGAACATCTGCTGGGGGCACCTCGTCTCCGACGACATGGTCAACTGGACGCCCCTCAAAGAGGTCATCACGCCGACGGCGGGGACGGTCGCGCCCGACGGCATCTGGTCGGGCGGGGCTGCCTACGACGTAGACGGTTCCCCCGTGCTCTTTTTCACGGCGGGCAACGACAGCTGGGCGTCCTCGGGCGACGGGCTCGTCGGCAACCAGAACATCGGCATCGCAAGACCCAAAGATCTCTCCGACCCCAACCTCACCGAATGGGTGGTGGACGAGGAGTACGCCGTCAAACAGCAGGCGGGTCAGGGCAGGAGCGGCGACTTCCGCGACGCCTACGTCTATCAGGAGACGGAGGACGGCGTGACGACGTGGTATATGCTCATCTGCTCGCACTCCAATAACTCTTCGGGCGGCACGGCGCTCCTTTATAAGACGGACAGCACCAAGAGCGACTACTTCCATAATTGGTCGTACGAGGGTCAGCTCTACACCATCCCTAATCAGCCCGCCATGTACGGCGAGACGTGGGAGCTCCCCGTGCTCTTTCCCATCGAGAACGAGGCGGGCACGCAGGAGAAGTGGTTCTTTGCCTTCTCCCCCGCGCCGGCGGACAGGGCGGACAACGACATCTTCTATCTTCTCGGCACCTTTGATGGCTCCCGCTTTGTGCCCGAGGAGGGCTTCGGCGAGCCCCGCCGCCTCGACTTCGGCAACAACGTCTTCACGGGCCCGAGCGCCTTCTTCGATCCCGCCAGCGAAAGCTGGTATATGTTCTCCATCATGCAGGACCAGCGGCTCGCCAACGACCAGATCCAATCGGGCTGGGCGCACACCGTCGGGCTTGCGCGCGAGGTCTATTTAAGCGACGACGGCAGCGAGGCGTGCATCCGCCCCGTGGACGCGCTCGAGAAGTACGAGGGCGAAGTGTATGCCGACGAGAGCACGGAGATGACCGTCTCCGAAGCCAACGAGGCGCTTGAGGGCGTGAAGGGCGATATGCTGCACATAAAGATCACCTTCCGCGTGCAGGAGGGAGCCGTTCCCCGCTTCGGGATGCGCCTTCGCGTCGGCAGCGAGGAATACACCGAATATTACTACGACGCGGCATCGCAAAAGCTGGGCGTCATCACGACGTTCGCGGGCGATCAGAATATCTACGGCGACTTCAACGACGCCTATAAGATGAAGGCGGACGGCACCATGACGATGGAATTCTATCTCGACCGTTCGCTCATCGAGGGCTTCTTTGACGACAGCAAGGCGGTCACGGCGCGCGTCTATCCCACCGACCGCTCGGCGCTGGGGCTTGCGGTGTTCGGCGAGAACGTCACCGTCACCGGGCTCTACGTCGCCTCCATGAACTCCATCTATTAAAGAGAGGACAGTATGCAAAAAAAACGAGCTTGTACCCTTCGTGCGGATCAAAGTCACAATCCCCCTATCTCGTCAGACTTACTGCACCGTGCGGAGACGTATATCGCAGAGCGTGCGGGTATGGCGGAAGAAAAATACCGCCATACCTACCACGCGATGGCGCCCGTCGGCTGGATGAACGATCCCAACGGGTTCTGTTACGCCCTCGGGAAATACCATGTATTCCATCAATTCCACCCTTACGCGACTTCCTGGGGTCCCATGCATTGGGGGCACTACGTCTCGGACGACCTCATCCGCTGGGAGCTGCTGCCGCCGGCGCTCGCGCCCGATATGCCCTACGACAAGGACGGCTGTTTTTCGGGCTCCGCGATGGAAAAGGACGGCGCGCTCTATCTTCTGTACACCGCCGTTGCCGACGGAAAGCAGCAGCAGGCGCTCGCCCGCTCCCTCGACGGCGTCCGTTTTGAAAAGCTGGGCATCGTCATCGGCGAGGACGACCTCCCGCGCGACTGTTCGGCGGCGGATTTCCGCGATCCCTATGTGTTTTGCCGCGGAGGGAAGTACTACTGCCTTGTCGGCTGCAAACACGCGGACGGCGACGGCGCGGTGCTTTTGTACCGCTCCGACGATCTTGTGCGGTGGAGCTATGTCGGCAGGGCATGGAAGGACGGCCGCACGCACAGCGGCATCTATGAATGCCCCGCGTTCGCCTCTTTCGGCGATACCGATGCCCTCTTCGTCAGCCCGCAGTTCCTGGAATCGGACGGCGTGCAGTACGAAAATATCCACGCCAATATGTACCTTCTCGGCAGGCTCGACCTCTCGACGGGAGAATTCCACCGCACTTCGGAACACGAGGCGGACGGCGGCTTTGATTTCTATGCCGCGCAGACGGCGCCGCCCCTGCCCGACGGCAGGATCGTCATGATGGCGTGGATGCAGATGTGGGACCGCTCCTTCCCCACCGCCCCCTACGGCTGGGTGGGCGCGCTCACCCTGCCGCGCGAGCTCACTTTTAGGGAGGGAAAGCTCTTTCAGGCTCCCGTGCGCGAGATCGAGCGCTACCGCACGGACGCGGTGCGCTGCGAGGAGGCGGAAGTGGACGGCACGCTGCGCATCGACGGCATCGAGGGCGATACCGTTGAGCTTTCCTTC
Source organism: uncultured Clostridia bacterium (assembly GCA_944363045.1). Taxonomy (GTDB): domain Bacteria; phylum Bacillota; class Clostridia; order Christensenellales; family Borkfalkiaceae; genus Gallimonas. The sequence continues at coordinate 23,951 of CALVTT010000017.1, forward strand.
GAGCTCGACCTCGGCGCTTCGGCGCGGGCGGGCGTCAAAGTGTTCTCAGGCGGCGGTTCGGAGACTTCTATCTACTACGACCGCGCCAAGGAGCTCGTCGTTTTCGACCGTTCGCGCATGGGCACGCTCATCAAGACGGCGCCCTGCGAACACGACAGCGACGTGCGGCACGCCCGCATCCGCGCGGAAGGCAACGTGCTTCAAATGCGGCTGTTTTTGGACGTCTCCTCGTGCGAGGTGTTCCTCGGCGGCGGAGAGCAGGTCATGACGGGCAACGTCTACTCGGAGGGGAAGGGCATCGAGTTCTTCTCCGAAGGCGGCAGGGCGACGGTGCGTCGGGTGGAAAAATATACCATTTCCGTTCCGCACGGCAGTCCCAAACTTTAACATCAAAAAATCAGGAGGAAGCTATGAGAAAGAAACTTTGTATCCTTGTGGGCGCTGCCCTGTTCGCCTCGATGGCGCTCGGGCTTGCGGCGTGCAAGGAGCAGGAACAGGAGCCCGTCATTCACGACGACATCGTAAACGGCGGCTTCGAGGAGGCGGTCGGGAGCCTTACGGGCTGGACGAAGGAGGGCAACGCCTTCGGCGCTTCGGGCGTCGTAGATAAGACGGCATCCTACTACGGCAATGTCGAGGTCGGCAAGGCGGGCAACAACTTTTTCGACGGGCTGGAGGGCGGCAACGCCTCCTTCACGGGCACGCTCACGAGCGACGTCTTCACGCTGGGCGGCACGGGCAAGATCGGCTTTTTGCTGGGCGCCGCCAAGGACGGCGAAAAGTGCTATGTGGAATTCTTTGAACAGGGGAACGACACGGCGCTCGCCCGCGTCACCAACACGGCGTTTGCCGAACCCTTCGTCACCAACCAGATGATCCGCAATATCGTCGATCTCTCCGCACACATCGGCAAGAACATCTATATCCGCATCACGGACAACGACGACGGCAGAGACCGCGACTACGCCTATATGATCTTCGACGACTTCGTCATGTATAAGACGGAGGACGAAGTGCAGAAGGCGGAAAAGGAGCGGGAGGATAAGCTCGCGCTCATCGGGATGCCCGCTTTCAGCGACGATACGCCCGAGGCGCTCACCATCAAGAACGGCAATTTTGAGGAAGGGCTCACAAATTGGCAGGTGCTCTCGGGCACGGCCTTCCTCAATCTCAACATTTCCGCCTCAGACTTAAAATTCTGGGAGACGCGCGACTTCAACGCCGAGGGAGAGCGCTTCCTCAACGGCTATGCGACGGGCGAAAATTTGCGCGGCGAGCTGCGCTCCACCACCTTCACGCTGGGCGGTGACGGCGTCATCAGCCTGCTTTTGGGCGGCTCCTCGCAGCGTCAGATCTACGTTGCCGTCTGCCTTGCCGAGGATGCGGGCGATAAGAAGGCGGGCGATGAGATCGCGACGGTCTCCCCGAGCGAGCACTTCGTCGACCCCGAACTCTCCGAGAACATGGTGCGCAAGTACATCAAGCTCGGCGAAGAGTACATGGGCAAAAAGCTGTATATCAAGATCGTCGACGACGCGGCAAGCGGCCCCTTCGGCTCCGTCACAGTGGACGACATCCGCACGAGCATGACGGAGGAGGAGACGCTCGATCTGATGCTTGCCGACTACGAGTGGGCGTTCTCCCTCGGCAACGACAGCGTGGCGCAGGCGACGCAGCAGTACTATACCGACTATCAATATCCCTACGCGCTGCCCGTGTTCCGCTTCGAGACGCAGGCACAGAACGCCTATCTTACGGCGGGGGAGGAGCCCGTCGATCTCAACAAGTACATCGAAGGCGTCAGCGCCGTCTACGGCGACGCCGACATGAGCGAGACGGTGTATTCCGTCGTCAAACTGACGGACGGCACGCAGGAAGTGACGGAAGGCCTCGATGCGGTCGTCCTCAATACGCCCGGGCTCTACACCGTCACCTACCGCGCGGCGTACAATTCCCTCACCGTGGAGGAGACCTTCTATTTGGAAGTCGTCGAGGAGAACGATCTGCCCAACAAGAGCTTCGAGATGGGCGATCTCACCGGCTGGACGGTGGAGGGCGAAGGCGCCGCCGTCACCAACAACAAGGTGTTCTGGGAGGCAGACGCCAACTTCTTCGATATGAACGGGCAGACGGTGCAGTACTATCAGCAGGAAGGGGAGTACTTCCTCATCACCGACGAGGGGAGGACTTCCGCCGTCAAGAGCGGCGTCTTTACCGTCGCGGAGGACGGCATCATCACCTTCAAGTTCGGCATCGCTAAAAACGCCGTCAGCTATGTGGCGCTCTGCGACGCGGAGACGGACGAGGAGCTCATCAAGGTGGACAACACCGCCTACTTCAACGATCCGCTTTTGGCGCAGGTCATGCTCCGCCGCTTTATGTATGCGCAGCCCTACATCGGCCGCGAAGTCTATCTCAAGATCGTAGACGGCGCCACGAGCGACTTCGGCTTCCTCAACTTCGACGATCTGCGCATCAACCTCACTGCGGCGGAGGCGGAGGAACTGCTCGCGTCGGAAAAGCAATGGGCGGCTTCCTATCGGCAGGACGTCCTCGATTCCGATGCGGCAATGGGAGGACGCACCAAAGAGATCGTAAGCGCCGTCCGCAGCTACTATGCGAACCTTACGCTGGAAGATATCGGCGGCATTACCATCGTCACGCCCGTTGCCAATCAGACGGCGGCGGTGGGAACGGCGGACCTTACGGCGTACCTTGCAGATGCCGAGGCATTTATGATCGGAGCGGACGCGGATGAACTTTCGGCAAGCATCGTCAAAGTTGCAAAGGACGACGGCAGCGAAGCTACGGATGGGTTTACGGCGTTTGAACTCACTTCCGGTAGCTACACCGTGACCTACCGCTTTACGCACGCGGAGAGCGGCAAGTATGCCGAGGCGACCTTCACGATCGTCGTTTCAAGTGCCAATCAGATCGTCAACGGAGGATTCGAGACGGGCGACCTCACGGGCTGGACATACGTGCAGGGTACGGAGGACGGTCAGGTGGACGGCGCGAATGCCGTCAAATCGGATGCCACTTTCTGGGCGGAGCAGATCCCCTTCAACCAGGGCGGCAACTATCACTTCCACGGCTGGACGGCAAATCCCACCGAGGCAAACGCCTACAAGATCACTTCCTCCACATTCACGCTCGCGGGCAGCGGCTTCATCAGTTTCAAGATGGGCGGTGCCAATGCGCAGGTCAAGGTGTTCAAGGCAGACGGTACGCAGATCGCCGAGTATAACAATACCGAGTATGCCGATGTCAACTTCCCCTATGTGGAACTTGGCAGCCGCAACGGGACGATGACCACATTTGTCGCCGATCTCTCCGCATACCTGGGCGAAGAGCTTTACATCGAGCTGCACGACAAGGGCGAAGGCGCCTGGGGCGTTGCCTTCTTCGATGACATCGTCACCTATTACGAGACGGCGCCCGTCGTCTCCGAAATGTACGATACCGTCATGGCGCGTCAGCGCGTTGAGACGGGCACGGACGAAAACGGCGACCCGATCTATGCGCAGGCAGCCGAGGCAACGGAATATCGGCTCGCATGGAAGACGGCGATCAATGCCTATCAAGTACCTGCGGACGGGCAGTAGAGCATATAAGCCCGCTTGACAATCTTTGGAGAGAGGACTATAATGGAAACGATTTCCAAAAGTTGGCAGGTAATGGCGATGGTGACTATCAAAGATGTTGCAAAAGAGGCAGGCGTGGGCGTGGGAACAGCCTCCCGCGCCCTGACCGGCAGGGGCGCCGTGCATCCCGATACCAAGGCAAAGGTGGATGCGGCGGCAAAAAAACTCGGCTTTGTGCCCAATCAGCTGGCGCGCAATTTCAAAATGCGCGCAACGATGTGCGTCGCCATCATCATTCCCACTGTCTTTCACCCCTTCTTTGCCAAGATCGTCCACTATTGCGAGTTGGAGCTTTTTAAGCTCGGTTATCGGCTCATCGTCGTCAATTCGCAGGACGACGTCGGCAAGGAGACGCAGATGCTCAACATGATCCGCCAGCAGCGCGTGGACGGCATCATCTTCATCACCCACTACGAGCACGACGACATCGACCCCAACCTTCCCATCGTCTCCATCGACAGGCACGTCGGCTCGGGCTTCCCCTACGTCACGAGCAACAACTACGCGGCGAGCCGCGAGGCCGTCAAGAGCCTCATCGACAGCGGCGCCAAGAAGATCGGCTGCGTGTGCGGCGCGACGGCGGTCATCTCGGGGACGCGCCACCGCTACGAGGCGTACACCGACCTCATGAACGAGTACGGCCGCCCCGTGTGGCTCTTAAAGCCGCTTTTCAAGCACGGGCAGGAGATGGAGGTCATGCGCGAGTATTTCAGGCAGCATCCCGAGACGGACGCCCTCTTCACGGGCAGCGATATGCTGGCATCCGCCGCCTATCACGTCGCCCGCGAGCGGGGGATGCGCGTTCCCGAGGATCTGCAGATCATCGGCTACGACGGGGTGCTCGACGCCTGGGAGACGCACCCCAAACTTACCACGGTGCGGCAGGACGTGCCTAAGATGGCGCACGCCGTCGTGGAACTTTTGATGAATCGCATCCACGGAGAGGAGGCGCCGCCGCGCGTCGAGATCCCCGCGGCCCTCGTCAAGGGGGAGACGACGCGCTGAAAGAGAGGAAACGAATATGATCCTTTGTGTTGGAGAAATTTTATGTGATATGACAGGCAGCGTGCAGGGCGGCAGGACGGTCTACGAACAGAATGCGGGCGGTGCGCCCTTCAACGTGGCGTGCGCCGCGGCAAAGTTCGGGGCGGAGACCGCCTTTATAGGCTGCGTCGGCGACGACCTTGTGGGGGCCTTCCTCGAACGCTTCGCCCGCGCGCAGGGCTTAAAAGAATTGTACCTGCGCCGCGACCCCCGCCGCAATACGACGCTCGCCTTTGTCGCCCTCGACGAACACGGCGACCGCTCCTTCTGCTTTTACAGGAAGAACACCGCGGACTATCACCTTCCCGCCGTGTCCGACGATCTGCTCGGGCGGGCGCACATCGTGCACGTCGGCTCCCTGATGCTGAGCGAGCGGACGGGGCGGGCGTATGCCGCAGAACTTATGCGCCGCGCGCACGAGGCGGGGAAGCTCCTAAGCTTCGACGTCAACTTCCGTTCGGACATCTTCCGCAATACGCAGGCGGCGGTGAACATCTACCGCGAGATCATCGCCCTTGCCGATATCGTCAAGTTCTCGGAGGACGAGGTGAAGATCTTCGGCGAGGACTACGTTTCGGGCTTCCCCGAAAAGCTCGTCTTCGTGACGCTGGGGAAGCGGGGCGCCGAGTGGCGTTTTCACGGCGAGAGGCATGCGCTTCCGACCATCGACATAAGACCCGTCGATACGACGGGCGCGGGCGACGCCTTTTATGCGGGCGTGCTCTCGCAGCTGGACGGGGTCGCTCAAGGCCGCTGGACGGCGGAGACGTTGGATAAAGCGCTTGCCTACGGCAACGTGACGGGCGCGCTCAATACGCTCGGCCACGGCGCCGTCGATCACCTCCCGTCGCGCGAAGACATCGCCCGCTGGCTGTAAAAAGTGTGTAAGAAAAGACCCGATAGAACGCATCGCAAGGAGGCAGGGCTTGCCGCCGGCGAGAGCGTGAAAAAGTTCGGCTGACCCAAAAGCAAAAAGAAAGTATGCTCCCGAGGGGAAATATACCGCCCGGGGGCATTTTTTGTTAAAGAGAAAAAAAATTTGTCGATTGTGTGAAAAATTTCCTCGGAAACCCTTGACAAGGCGGGGAAGATGTGATAAGATAGGGAACGTAAGGTAATCGATTAACTTGTAATCGATTTTTTCTTTAATCATTTAGGTAATCGGTTACCTATACAAAAATAAAATTTTTTTGTGAGGTGTAATGATGAAGGGGAAGAAACTCTTGACGATCGCGCTCTCTGCGGCGCTCGTCGGCAGCGCCGCGGGCATGCTCGCAGGGTGCGGTGAAGGCAAAGGCACAGAGCTCGTCTATTGGTGCTTTGATGCCGACATGGCGCAGCAGGTCACGGACTACTACGATACGGAAGAGCGTGCGCTCGAATACGATGTCAAAGTGGAAGTCGTTCCGCTCGAAAGTATGCTCACCCGCCTCGACAACGGCTTCCGTTCGGGCAAGAACCTGCCCGACGTCGTCGCGCTGGAGGCGGAGTCCTTCAAGAAGTATATCGACGACGGCGCCACGCTGCTTGAGAACCTCGACGATCTCAAGGGCCTGACTTCGGAAATGTACGACTATACCGTCGAGGGTGCAACGGGGGATGACGGCCATCTCTATGCCCTCGCCACCAACGTGACGCCCGGTATCTTTGCATACCGCCGCAGCATGGCAAAGGCGGCATTCGGCACGGACGATCCCGCCGAGATCCAGAAGCACTTCGACAGCTGGGAGCACTTCCTTGAATCTGCCAAGACGCTCTCCGAACTGAGGACGGAGGAGTATCCCGAGGGCATCAAGGTCATCTCCTCCTACATGGACATCGGCAAGGTGTTCTGCGGCAGCCGCAGCGAGGGCTGGGTGGACGCAAACGGCAACCTCGCCATCGACGCCTCGCTCACGGAAGGCGAGTACAGCATGATGGAAGTTGCCAAGCAGTTGCACGTCAACGGCTACACGGGCGAGCAGACCTCGGGCGACGGCGGCTGGTACGCGGGCATCTCCGACTCGGACGACGACAAGATCTTCGGCTACTTCCAGGCGACGTGGGGCATCAACACCAACCTTGCCAACAACTGCGAGGGCTCCTCGGGCACCAACACTTCGGGCGATTGGGCGATCATCGAAGGCCCCGCTCCCTACTTTGAAGGCGGTACCTATCACGCCGTCATCAAGGGCACGGATATGCTCGAAGAGGCTAAGGACTTCGTGGAATTCTTCTCGACCGATAAGGGCTATCTCACGAATTGGGCGAAGGAGCACGGCGACTTCATGAACCACAAGTCTTACATGGAAGAGCTCGTCTCCGATACGACGGCGAACAACGCCTTCCTCGGCGGCCAGAACCCTTATTCCACCTTCATCGCTGCGGCCGATAAGATCAACGGCGAGATCATCACCCGTTACGACGGCGAGATCAACGGTTACTTCGAGGCATGGGCGACCAACTACGCCGAGGGCAAGTCGGAAGCGGCGACCGTCGACGCTGCGGTAGAGCAGTTCAAGCAGATGGTGGCGGCAGCCGGCCTCAGCATCAACGTCGGTTGAGGGGAGGTGCACGATGCGCCAAACCGATAAGGCCGCTGCGGCGGAGGGCGTGGGTGAGATCGCTCCCCCCGCCGAAGCGCAGGAAAAGAAGCCTAAGAAAAAATTCCGCTGGAAAGAGGACTATTTCGGCATCGTCTTTATCATTCCTTTCTTTGCCGTATATGCACTCTTTTCGCTCTATCCCATGATCTACTCGATCATCCTGAGTATCACCGACTACGAGGGCTACAATCAGGCGATCGGCATCATCGGGTTTGATAACTTCGTCTGGCTGGCGACGCAGCAGCGCTTTTGGCAGTCCTTCCTCAACACGGTGATGATCTTCTGCATGAACTTCGTCCCGCAGATGCTGTTCGCGCTCATCTTTGCCGCCATGTTCACGGGCAAGACGTATAAGATGCGCGGCAAGGGCGCCTTCAAAGCCATCTACTACCTGCCCAACATCCTTACCGCGACTTCCGTCGCCGTCATGTTCTACACGCTGTTTGCCCGTCCCAGCGGCGGTTTGTGGCAGCTGTTCGTCAAGATGGGCATGGAGGAGAGCATCAACTTCTATCTCATGCCCTGGCCTTCGCGCATCATCATTGCCTTCATCCAATTCTGGATGTGGTTCGGCAACAGCATGATCACGCTCTCGGCGGGCATCCTCGGCATCAATCCCTCGGTGTTTGAGGCGGCGCAGCTGGACGGCGCCACGCAGAAGGACATCTTCATCCACATCACGCTGCCGCTCATCAAGCCTATCGTGGTGTACAGCCTCGTCGTGTCCACGCTCGGCGGCCTGCAAGTCTTCGATATTCCCTATCTGTTCCTTTCGGGCGGTCCCGTCATGGAGGGCGGCAGGAACGCAACGGAGACCATCGCCGTCTACATCTACAAGATGGCGTTCACGGGCGAGATGCGCTATAACGTCGCCTCGGCGGCAAGCGTCTACCTCTTTGTCATCTGCATGATCGTCAGCTTCGTGCTCTTCCGCGTGACGAGCTCCAACGAGCTCAAGAGCGAAGAGCGCGCACGCCGCCGCATCTGGGGCAAAGGCTATCAAGGGAAAGGGGAGGAAAAGGGCGTATGACACAGAATACCGTCATGAATGAAAGCGTTTCCGAAAAGGAGCGCCGCCGCCTCGAACAGCAGCACGAGCACGAGATCAAAGTGCTTGCGAGGAAGAACGTCCCCCTCAAAAAGCGTATCAAGACGCACACGGTGCAGACGATCATCTACATCTGCTGTATCTTTATGGCGATCGTCTGCCTGCTGCCCCTTTGGCTGCTCTTCGTGGATGCCACCCGCTCCACGCAGCAGATCAACCAGGGCATGAGCCTTCTTCCGAGCACCTATCTTGCGATCAATTGGAATTCGCTGATGGAACACGATTTCCCCATCGTGCAGTCCTTCTTCAACAGCGTGCTCATCAGTTTCAGCTCGACGGCTCTGAGCCTCTATTTCTCCACCCTGACGGCGTACTCCTTCGTCGCTTACCGCTATAGGGGGCAGAAGGCGGTCTGGTCGGTCATCCTCATCCTGATGATGATCCCCGGCCAGCTCTCGATGATCGGTTTTTACAAGCTCGTCGTCGACCTCGGTATGTACGATACCTATTGGCCGCTCATCATCCCCGCCATCGCGGGTCCCGGCGCCGTATTCTTCTTCAAGCAGTACTTCGACGCCAACTTCTCCCGTGAGCTCGTGGAGGCGGCGCGCATCGACGGCTCGGGTGAATTCCGCACCTTCAACCTCATCGTGCTGCCCACGCTGGCGCCCGCCATCGCGACCAACGCCATCTTCGGCATCGTCAGTTCGTGGAACAACTACATGGGGCCTTTGATGATCCTCTCGTCCACCGAGAAGTACACCTTCCCCATGATCTCTCAGCTTTTGAAGACAGACCGCTACAACACCGACCTCGGCGCCATGGCGCTCGCCGTCTTCATGACCATTCTGCCGCTTCTCGTCGTCTATGCCTGCTTCTCGCGCTTTATCATCCGCGGCGTGGCGATCGGCGGCGGCAAGGAGTAAAGACCAGCTATGAAAAGTCAAGCGAAAGAGAGTGAAAATTATTCGGGAAGGATGATTTTGTAGGGCTCGTTGGAC
>CALVTT010000018.1 GCA_944363045.1 uncultured Clostridia bacterium
CATCAAAGCTATCATACGACGATCCTCATCTCCGGGCACGACCTTTCGGAGATCGAGACCCTCTGCAGCCGCGTGCTTAAGATGAAGGCGGGGAAGATCGTCTCGGAGTTCGATCTTTCTCACAGCCCCGAGCGGGTGTACCGGCTGAAGTTTGCAGACAGAGCGCAGGCGGCGGCAGCCCTGGCGCGTACCGGAAATGCAAACCTGAGACAGGAAGGGGAGTCTCTCTATTTCAGGAGCACGGGGCGGGAGCTGAGCGATCTTCTCATGGAATACCGCTTCGAACTTGCCGATCTGACCGTCTGCAACCCCTTAGAGGCGCTGCTTGAGGAGGGTTAAGATGTTCGGCAGAGTACTATCGTTTGAATGTAAAAGTTACTTCCGCTCCAAAGGTTTTTTAGCTCTTGCGGCGGTGCTCCTTGTCCTGCTCGTCGGCGTTACGCTCGGCTGCCGCTTCTCCGAAGAGGGCGGCGCGGGGGAGGTTTACGGCGTGGAGGCGTATTCTTCGCGCGAAGAGCTTTGGGGACGCATCGAGGCGGGCAAAGAGCGCATCGCGGCGCTCGAGGAATGGCTGCGCCTTTCCGAGGACGATCTGACCGTCTCCTCGGGGGTGAGGAAGGATATGGAGACCGAACTTGCCCAAGAGCGGCAGACGCTCTCGGTGATGAGCGTTCTCTATGAAAAACACATCGCCTATGAGGACTGCTGCGCCTATCTCGGAGCATTCGGGACGGCGGTGCAGACCAAGCTGCCGGTGAGCGTCCTCTCCCTTGTGCTGTTTGCGGGTTTTGGCGTCATCGTATTGTATTTTTCGGCACATATCGCCGTCGCGGCGGCTTCCGAATACCGGGAAGGGCAGGCGCGGCTCACCATGCTTCTGCCGCACGGGCGCATCGTCTATACGCTCGCCCGTCTTTTTGCCCGTCTGGTCACGGGCGTATGCCTTCTGGCGGGCTATGCCGTCCTTTCGGCGCTCTTTCTTGCGTGCGTGTCGGGAACGGGCGGACGGCTCATCGCGGCTTCCGCGCATTCCGCCCTCGCCCTCGGCTTTGCGGAGACGGCGCTCCTCATGACGGCGCTCTATCTCTTTGCCCTCGCTGCCTTCGGCGTGCTCGCCTTTTCGCTGGCGCAGCTTTGCCGCCGTCCGCTGCCCGCCCTCCTTTTCACGGGGATCGCGGCGGGAGCAGGCAGGCTCGTGCTGCCCGTTGAACTTCTTCTGGGGGGAGCGTCCGTCTCCAAGTTCCTGCCCGTCTGCGCGTTCTTTTTAGACAACGCCTTTCTGAGCGTCACCGCTCTGCCCGTTTGGGCAAATGTTCTCCTCTCGGCAGCATTCTGCGGTGCGCTGCTGCTTTTTGCCCTTCTGCGGCTGAAATATACCGACATCCGCTGATGTTGCCCTAACTTTTCTATAATTGCTTGCGTTTTTGCCTGCGTTGTGTTATACTGAAAATGGCATACAATATGTGGGGCTCCCTCGGCGGGAGCGCCCGCAAAGCCCGTTCGGAACGGAGGGATATACACATGAGGACGGAGCGAAAGAGGCTCGCCATTTTCATTCTCATCTTCACGGCGCTCTTGGGGGCAGTCGTTTTGCTGACTGCGCCCAAACTGTCCGCTGCTGCCGCGGCGGAGGAAGGATATGGCGTTGATGCGGCAGGCATCGCGCCCCGCGCGGTCGCCGTGGCGAGAGTGGAGAGAGCGGACGGCTCCTATGCCGAATATGCGACCTTTTCCGCCGCCGCTGCGGCCTGGGAGGAGGGCTCCACGCTCGAATTGCAGCAAGATGCCTCGACGGAGACGCTCATGGTCGCCGTCTCCTGCACGCTCGATCTCAACGGTTATACCCTTGAAGGCACGTCGGAAGGAAGGACGATCCGCGTGACGGCGGGCACGCTCACCGTCAACGATACGACCTCCCAGCGCGGCGGCGAGATCGCGGGCGGCGGCGTGCGCGTGGAGCGGGGCGCCTCTCTCGTCTTGATGGGCGGCTATATCACCGACAACAGCGCGGAGGACGGCGCGGGCGTATATGTCAGCGACGGCGGCTCCTTTTTGATGACGGGCGGCGATATCATGGGAAATACGGCGAAGGGCAACGGCGGCGGCGTCTATCTCTCGGGCGGCGCGTCCTTTACGATGCAGGGGGGCAGGATCATCAATAATTCGGCTGCGGAGATCGGCGGCGGCGTGTATGCCGGGGGTGAAGTCACGCTCTCGGGCGGGGCGCGCATCACGGGCAATACGGTGGGCGGCGCGGCGGAAAATCTCTACCTCGCGGCAGATAAGCTCATTACCGTCTCCTCCCTTTCCGGGCAGGTGGGCATCACGCTGCCCGAGAGAGGCGAGTTTGCGACGGGCACGGTCGCGGGTACGGGATTTACTTCCGATTCCCCCGCCTATAACGTCTCCTCTTCGGGCGGCATCTATTCCCTCGTCCTAAGCCCGCTCAAAAGCGTTGCGGCGCAGTATGTTCCCACGGAAAACGTCTATCCGACGACTTCCTTAGAAGCCCTTCGCAGCGGGCTCACCGTCATCGGCACCAATGAAAACGATGCGCAGTACCTTCCCTCTGCGCTCAGGTATGAGCTCTCGCTGCCGGAAGGGGTGGATGCGCTGACGGTGGGGAGCAACGAGATCGTCTTGACGGCGACGGGCGCGGGCGGCGAGCAGGCGGAGACGATGTTTTCTGCCGAAGTGATCGCCCCGTCTCTCATTTCCATCGCCGCAGAATACGATCAGAAGGCGAAGGTCTACTTTGATTCCTCCTTCGATGTGCTCGCTGCCGACCTTACGGTGACGGGAACGTTCAACGACGGCATTTCCCGCCCCTTAGGCAGGACGGCGGAAGAGACGCAGGCGCTCTCGGGCGAAGAGTATATCACGTCGGTCTACGCCATCACGGGCGATCTTGCCGCTCATGCGGACGGCGTCGTCAATGTCTCCGTGCAGGCGGGCGGCAGCTCGGCAAGCATCGTTGTCAATATCTCCCGCCATGTCGTCGATACGGCGGAGATCCCCGTCGAAAATGTCACGGAAGTGGAAGGGCAGGGGGCATTGGAGCTTCCCGCCGATGCCTTCACGCCCGACCTTCCCGCGGGCGTCGAACCTGCTTTTGAGATCGTGGGCGCGGACGGGCTCACCGGTCTTCCCGCAGGGGAATACGAGGTGGAGATCTCCTTCCGCGTGACGGACGAGAAGAATTATGAACTTGTGGGCGGCACGCGCACGGCGACGCTCATCGTCAATCATGCCTTCCTGACACAGACGGGCGAGGACGGCTCCCTCTCTTACACGGTGGAGCGCGAGGGGGGCATCCCCCTTTCCTGGGAGCTCGCCATCGAGGATGTGACGGAAAGCGTCTCTGCCCTCAAGCTGGAGGACGGCATGGAGTCAAGGCAGATCATCTCCATCTCCCTGCGCGACGGCGGCCGCATCGTCACCGAGCTCGATACGCCCATCACCGTGCGCATCCGCATCGACGATTTCTTCGAGGGCAAGGATGTGGCGCTCTACCGCATTGCCGACGACGGCAGCCACATCGCCGTGGAGTGCACGCGCGACGGCGACCACCTCGTCTTTACGACTTCTTCCGTGCAGGCGCAGTACGCCGTTGCCTATAACGCGGGCTTCGGCGTCTATCTCACCCTCACCATCGTCTTCGGGGTGCTGTGCGTCGCGGGGGCGGTGCTCCTCATCTGGTATTTCAAACACAAGAAAAAGCTGGATATGACCATGCCCAAAAACGAGGGCTGAAAGAAAGGGGAACGACGATAAACGGGCGGCTGCGGCCGCCTGTTTTTTTGTTCTATTTTTCCCTCTTAGGACATACTTTGAGCATATGGAACTCTATGCTCAAAGCAAACAGGAGGCCTTGAAGGCGCTCAGGAGCGCGGAAGGGGGGCTCTCTGAGGAGGAGGCCGCCCGCCGCCTCGGGAAGTTTGGTAAAAACGAGCTCAAAGAGGGCAAGCGGCGGAGCATCCCCGCTCTCTTTTTTGCTCAATTCAAGGATCTTATGACGCTCATCCTCGTGGCGGCGGCAGTCCTTTCGGGGGTGCTCGCCTATGTCACGGGAGATCGGGCAGAGCTCACCGATACCGCCATCCTGCTCTTTATCATCGTGCTCAATGCGGCGGTGGGGGTAGTGCAGCAGTACCGCGCCGACAGCGCCATCGAAAAGCTGAAAAAGCTCTCCACGGCGACCTGCAAGGCCGTGCGCGGCGGCAGGGTGCATATCCTCTCCGCCGTCGAGCTCGTTCCCGGCGACATCGTCGAGATCGAGGAGGGCGACAGGGTCCCCGCCGACTGCCGCATCCTCTCGGCGGAGGGCATGAAGTGCGACGAGGCGCCGCTCACGGGGGAATCGAAGCCCGTCAAAAAGCGCGACTGCACGGTGCGCTCCCGCGTCCTCTCCGAGCGGGAGAACACCCTCTTTTCGGGCACTTTCTGCCTCACGGGCAGGGCGCGCTGCCTCGTGACGGCGACGGGGATGCAGACGGAGATGGGCGCCATCGCCGACCTGCTCATAAAGGCCAAGCCCACGCCCTCCCCCCTCGACAAAGTGCTTGCTCGCCTCGCCAAGATCATCTCCTATACGGTGCTCTCGGTGGCGGCGGCGCTCTTTGTGGTGGGCGTCTTATCTAGGCGGGCGGGCATCCTTGAAAACCTCATGTCCGCCATCGCCGTGGCAGTCGCCGCCATCCCCGAGGGCATGGGCGCCGTCGTCACCGTCATCCTCGCCATGGGCGTGCAGCGCATGAGCGCCTTCCGCGCCGCCTGCCGACGCCTCTCCGCCGTGGAGACTTTGGGCAGCTGCACCTGCATCTGTTCGGACAAGACGGGCACCCTCACCAAAAACCGCATGACGGTGGGGGCAGTCTTTTCCCTCGCGGGCGAAAAAAAGCTCCTCCGCTGTATGCGCCTTGCGGAGAGCGTCAAGGGGAGCGCGGGCGGGTATGTCGGCGATCCCACCGAAGTGGCGCTCGTCGAATACGCCGGCGAGGGAGAGGGGGAAGCGCGGCTCCTGCCCGGCGGCACGCCCTTTACCTCCGAGGCAAGATATATGAATGTCCGCGCCGAGACCTTAGAGGGAGTGCTTATCTTTGAAAAGGGCGCCCTCGATGTCGTCCTCTCCCACTGCAAGACGGCGGGAGGGCGGCCGCTCAAGGAGGAGACGATCGCCCGCATCCGCAGGGAGGGGGAGAGCTTTGCGCAAAGGGCGATGCGCGTTCTGGCATTTGCCGAAGGCAAGAGGGAGGACTGCCTCGACTTTTTGGGGCTTGCCGCGCTCTTCGATCCCCCGCGCGAGGGGGCAAGGGAGGCCGTTCTCGCCTGCAAAAGGGCGGGCGTGCGCACGGTGATGATCACGGGCGACAGCCCCACGACCGCCCTTGCCGTTGCTAAGGAGCTTTGCATCGCCTCCTCTATGGGGCAGGTCATGACGGGCGAGGAGCTGGAAAAGTCGGGCGATAACTTCCCCGATGCCGCGCGGCGCTGCACCGTCTTTGCGCGCGTCAGCCCCAAACATAAGCTCCGTATCGTCAGGGCGCTGCAAGAGGCGGGGGAGGTGGTCGCCATGACGGGCGACGGCGTCAACGATGCGCCCTCCGTCAAGGCGGCGGACATCGGCGTCGCCATGGGCTCGGGCACCGACGTCACCAAGAACGCCGCCGATATGGTGCTCGGCGACGACGACTTCTCCGCCCTCGTGCGCGCGGTGGAGGAGGGACGTGGGGTGTTCTGCAACGTGCGCCGCACCATCGACTTCTTCCTCGCCACCAACCTTGCAGAAGTTTTGGCGGTGCTGCTTGCAACGCTCTTTTTGTGGAAGTTCGATTTCCTCACTTCGACGCAGCTCTTATGGATCAATCTCATCACCGACTCCCTGCCCGTCCTCGCCCTCGGCGTTGAACGCACCGTCGGCGTCATGGAGCGCCCTCCCATGCGTGCGGACGACATCCTCTCGAAGTGCGCCCTCCTTTCGATCGCCTTTTTCGGCGCGGTGCAGACGGCGCTCGTCCTTTTGGTCTTTTCCCTCGGCGTTGTGCTCTGGGGGAACGCCGTCGCTTCCACCTGTGCCTTTTTAACGCTCTCCCTTTTGGAGCTCTTCCATGCCTTCAACGTGCGCAGCGGCGGGGCGTTCAACCGCACCCTCCTCATTACCGAGCTCGTGGGCGTTTTATCCACCGTGCTGCTCGCGGCATTGCCGCCCCTTGCAGGGCTCTTTGCCCTCACGCCGCTCACCCCCCTGCAGTGGGCGCTCGTCATCCTTGCGTCTTTGCTCATTTTCCCTGCGGGGATGGCGTGGCGGAGGGTCAAGGGGCGCTCTCGCGGAAAGAGACCCCTCAAAGGGCGCAGAAGACGTACCCTTTCTCCCGGAAGTGCGCGATGATGCGCGGCAGCGCCTCGGCAGTCGCGCGGTGGCGGGCGGAGTCGTGCAGCAGGAGGATGACGGGGTTTTTGCCCTCGCCCGTGCGCGCGGCCTCCTTGACGAGGGTATCCGCATCTGCATGGGGGATCTCCTCATCCCCGCAGACGGCGTTCCAGCCGACGATCTCATACCCCCGTTCGCGGATGAGCGCCTTCTGCCGCTCGTGCCCGCCGCCCGGGAAGCGATAGAGCCGCGGCGTGATACCCGTGGTGTGAAAGATGTATGCGGCGCACTCGTCGATGTCGGAAAGCAGCGCCTCGTCCGAGGCGTAGATGCGGGCATAGTCGTGCGAGGCAGAGTGCACGCCCAGGGAGTGGCCCTCTTCCGCAATGCGGGAGAGGGTCTCCTGTCTCGTTTTCGCCATGTCGCTGACGATGAAGAAGGTCGCCTTGATGTCCTCTTTTCGCAGGATGTCGAGGATGCGGCCCGTCACGACGGTGGAGGGCCCGTCATCGAAGGTGAGGTAGATCTTGCGCTCTTCCTCCGCCGACGCAAGGGAGAACGCCGCCCTTGCGGACGAAAACTGCAGCCCGCAGGCGATAAACATGGCAAGAAGCACCGCAAGGACGAGCGCTGCGGGGAGAAATCGTTTCTGCATACCAAAAGTGTGCCTTGTTTTTCGTCATTTTATTTACTTTTGCCGTGAGATATGCTATAATAAGGTCATGCAAGAATATCCTGATCTCTACGGTAGCGAGGAGCGGCTCTCCCGCGGGGGGCGGCTCGCGGCCGACTTCAAAGCGCAGTTCGGCGAAGCGCCCGCCTATTTCTTTTCCTCGCCGGGGAGAGCGGAGATCGTAGGCAACCACACCGACCACAACGGCGGCAAAGTGCTCGTCTCCGCCATCTCCTGCGACGTGATGGCGGCAGTCTCCCCGCGCACGGACGGCAGCGTCGTCATCGCCTCGGGGGCGTACTATCCTATCCGCCTCTCCGTGCACGAACTTTCCGTGCGCGAGCGCGAAAGAGGCAAGTCGATCTCCCTTGTGCGGGGCGTCCTTCGGTATTTGAAAGAGCTCGGCTGTGCGTTCGGCGGCTTTTCCTGCGTCACCCACAGCACCATCTTCCGCGGGGCGGGCGTCTCCTCCTCGGCGGCGTTTGAAGTGCTCATCGCAGAGATCGTCAACACGCTCTATCTCGGAGGAAAACTTCCCGCTATGGAGAAGGCGCGTGCGGGGATGTATGCGGAAAACGACTACTTCGGCAAGCCCTGCGGCCTTTTAGATCAGGCGGGCATCGCCCTCGGCGGGCTCAATGCCATCGACTTTTCCTCGCGCGAACCGCGCGTTACCCCCGTTCCTGCGCCCGAGGGCTATCGGCTCGTGCTCACCAATACGGGCGGCTCGCACGCAAAGCTCACGGGGCACTATGCGGATATCCGCCGCGAGATGGGCGAAGTTGCCGCCTTTTTCCACAAAAAATACCTCTCCGAGCTGCAAGAGGAGGCGCTTTTGGAGGCGCTCCCCTCTCTCCGCCAAAAGGTGAGCGACAGGGCGGTTTTGCGCGCCTTCCACTTCTTCGAGGAAAACAGGCGGGTGGAGCTCGCCGCCGAAGCGCTTTGCGAGGGCGATACGGCGCTCTTTTTTGAGCAGGTACTTGCAAGCGGCGAAAGCAGCCTCAAATTTTTGCAAAACTGTTATATCCCCGGGGATACATCCGAGCCCCTCGTCATCGCCTTGAAACTTAGCGAAAAGGTGTTGAAAGGGGGCGCCTACCGCATGATGGGCGGCGGATTCACGGGCACGGTGCTCGCCTTCTGCCCCGCGGGGGGAGAGGAGAGATACAGCCGCGAGATGGCGCGCGTCTTCGGCAGGGAGAACGTCTTCGTGACGGACCTGCGCGCAGAGGGCGCCGTGCAAGTTAGCTTTTCAGAGGAAAATAATTGATCGGAGGGAACTTATGATCACATCAAGAGTATTCGGCAAGACGGCGGACGGCAGGGAAGTGCTGGCGTTCACCCTCGAGGACGGCGCGCGAAGAGCCACCATCCTCAACTTAGGCGGCATCGTGCAGAGCATCGTCGTGCCCGACAAGGACGGCAAGCCCACCGACGTCATCCTCGGCTACAACGACGTCGAGGGCTACGAGAAGCACGGCGGGTACCTCGGCGCGCTCATCGGCCGCTTCGGCAACCGCATCGGCGAGGGCAAGCTCACCATCGACGGCACGACGTACGACCTTTACTGCAACGACCGCGGCAATCACCTGCACGGCGGCAAAGTGGGCTTCAACAAGAAGATCTGGGCGCACGAAGTGGACGGCGACGCGCTGAAGCTCTCCATCCTCTCCCCCGACGGCGAGGAGAACTACCCCGGCAACTTGTCCGTCACCGTCACCTACACCTTCAGAGGCGGCGAACTCAAGATCTGTTACCGCGCCGAAACGGACAAGAAGACGGCGATCAACCTCACCAACCACGCCTACTTCAATTTGAGCGGCGAAAATGACGGCTCCATTCTCGACAACGAGCTTTGGATCGACTGCGATGAGATAACGCCCACCAACTCCACCATGATCCCCGTGGGCGGCTTCCGCGCCGTCAAGGGCACGCCCTTCGACTTCAACGAGGCAAAGCCCATCGGCCGCGACATCGAGGCGGACGACGTCGACTTGAAGCAGGGCAACGGCTACGATCATTGCCATGTGCTCAAAAATAAGTGCGGCGAGTATGTCAAGTACGCCGTCGCTAAGAGCCCCAAGACGGGCATCACCATGACCTGCTATACCGATATGCCCGCCGTGCAGTTCTATGCAGGCAACGGCCTGCATCAGCAGGGCAAGAGCATCTATTACGGCAAGCGCGCGGGCTTCTGCTTGGAGACGCAGTGCATCCCCAACAACGTCAACGTGCCCGAGTATGCCGCAAGGGGCAGCTCCTTCCTCTCCCCCGGCGAGGTGTATTCCTTCACCGCCGCCTACAAGTTCGAGGCGTAAGTTAAAAAACGAAAAGGCCGCCCGCCGCGCATTCGCGCGGCGGGCGGCCGTTCTCTTTCGGGGGGCGGCGGCACAAAGTGCCGCCGCCCCGCCATATTTACCGGAACAAAACAATGCCCTCCGTTTCAAAGCGCCTTGCGCCGAACGCCCGCTCGATGACGCGCCCATCTAAGCACTCCGCCCTGTTTCCTGCGAAGGAGATGGCGCCCTCCTCCAAAAGCAGCACATGATCTGCCGCCATGATGCCGTCCGAAAGATCGTGCGAGACAAAGAGCACCGTCTTTCCCTTCTCTTTCAGCTCCTCTAAAACAGAGAAGAAAACGCTCTTGAAGGGCAGGTCCATGTACGTCGTGGGCTCGTCTAAAAGGACGAGCGGGGTATCCTGCACGAGCAGCATCGCAAGGAACACCTTCTGCCGCTCGCCGCCCGAGAGGGTGCAAACGCGCCGCTCTTTAAGCCCGCCGATGCCAAGTTTATCCATCACCGCCCGCACGTCTTCGCGCTCATGCGCGGAAAGGCGCGCCGCATAGGGGCTCCTTCCGAACCCGACGACTTCCTCTGCGGCAAGGTCGGGCGAGGGCAATATCTGCGGCAAAATGCCGATGCGCTTTGCCCGTTCGCGCGCGGAAAGGCCGCTCAGTTCTTCTCCGTCCAATCTGACGCTGCCCGTAAAGGGGAGCGCCCCCGCGATGCAGTGGAGGAGGGTGGACTTCCCCGAACCGTTGCGCCCCAAGAGCGCCGTCACGCCGCTGCCGACGGAGAACTGCACCCCCTTCAAGACCTGTTTTTTGCCGTAGGCGGCGGAGAGGGAGACTTCAAACATGGCGCTTTCTCCTTAAAACCAACCCTAAGAAGAAGGGCACGCCGAGCAGCGCCGTAAACACGCCCACGGGGATCTCGGTGGGGGCAAAGAGGGTGCGCGCAAGGAGATCTGCAAGCAGCAGGAGCGCCGCTCCCAGCATGGGGGAAAGGCACATCTCCCCGCGCATATTGCCCTTGACGAGGGTGCGCGCCGTATGCGGCACGATGAGCCCCACAAAGCCGATGAGCCCCGTAAAGGAGACGGCAGCCGCCGCTGAAGCTGCCGCCACCACAAGGCTTATGAGCCGCACTCTCTTGACGGAGACGCCCAAAGAGCCCGCCAGGGTATCGCCGAGGCAAAAAAGGGCGAGCTTGCGGCAGAGCAGCTGCCCCGCTGTCAGGCAGAGAAGGATGAGGACGGCGGGGAAGATGAGATCGTCCGTCTTGACGCCGTGCAGTCCGCCCACCGAGAAGTCGACGTATGAGGCGAGCGCGTCGGGGTCGACGACGGATAAAAAGGAAATGCCCGCCTGAAAGAGGGCAGAAAGGGCGACGCCCGCCAGCACGATGACGACGCGGCTCATCCCCGCCGAACGCGCCACGCCCAAAATGAGGAAGGTCGCTATGAGCGCGCCCGCAAAGGCCGCTAAGGGGAGAAAGCGATAGGCGAGGGGAAAGCAGACGAGGAGCAGCAAAACGGCAAAGCCCGCGCCCGCGTTGATGCCCAAAATGCTCGGCGAGGCGAGGGGGTTGTCCGTCACCCGCTGCAAGAGGGTGCCCGCCTGTGAGAAGGCGATGCCGGCGAGGACCGCTCCCAAAACGCGCGGCAGCCGCGAGGAGTAGAAGATGGCGGTGTACGTCTCGTAGCCCT
The DNA here is from genome assembly GCA_944363045.1 of uncultured Clostridia bacterium. Lineage (GTDB taxonomy): Bacteria > Bacillota > Clostridia > Christensenellales > Borkfalkiaceae > Gallimonas. Next base: position 11,034 of record CALVTT010000018.1, read on the forward strand.
CTTTGCCCAGCATCCCGCCCCAAAATTGGGCGGCGGAGAGGGAGACGCTCCCCAAGCGCAGCGAAAAAAAGGCGGCGGCAAGGAGCAGCGCCGCCGCGCCCGAAAAAACGATCAAATTGCGCTTTTTTTCGCTCATTTTACAGTTGCAAGCAGCCCCGCGAGCGTCTCATAGGCTTCCGCCCAACGCCCGTTGGGTTTGAAGTGAAAGAGTTCTTTTGTAAGGAAGGCGTAATTTCCCTCTTTGACGGCAGAAAGACTGCTCCAGGCGTCCTCTTGCAGCATCTCTTTGACAAAGCTCTGCGAAGCCGCCTCGTCGCCCATCGCCGTGAAGAAGATATAATCGGGGTCTTCTTGGATGATATACTCGATGCTCAGCGTCTCCGAGACGACGGCGTCGGCGATGAGAGAATCGTCGGCAATATTCCTCGCGCCCAATTCTTTGAGCATCTCGGCGGCGAAGTGATCTTCCGAAGTCTTTGCCTTCACCGAGCGCGCCGAAGAGCCCGCGCGGATAAAGAGGATATCGACGCCCGCAAAGTTATTTTCCGCCAGGATGCCCTCGATCGCCTTCTGCTGCCCCGTGCCGTACGTTTCAAATGCCGTCTCGTCGCCCGTGATCGTAGTGCAGATCTCAAAGACCTGCAAAAAGTCCGCAAAGCTCTCCACCATGAACTGCGCGGCGGGGATATTTAGCTCGTTCAGCGCCTCCGCCGTCTCCGCCTGCGCCGCGATGTCGCCCGAGCAGATGACAAAGTCGGGCTCCTCTACAAGCAGCCTCTCTAAATCGATCTTTTTGCCCGCGCCGTCGTCGACGAGGGGGGTGCCTTCGGGCACGAACCCGCGCTCCACGCTCTCGCCCACGGTCACGGCGACCTCTCCCCCCGCCAGCTGCCAGAGCTCTGCAAAGGAGGAAAAGAGCACGGCGACGCGCTCGGGTTTTTCCTCTAAAACGATGCGTTTTCCCGCGCTGTCCTGAAAAGAGGCGTAAGCAGCGGGCGGGTCGGGCGGCACGAGAAGGGGGTCGTTCCCGTTTTTATCACAGCCCGAAAGGAGCGCCGCGGCAGTCATGGAGAGCGCCGCGGCAAGAAACAGTGCAGTAAATTTATGTTTATTTAAGTATCTCATCCTTTTTAGCGAGGAGGTCGTCGGAGAGAAGCATCTTCTCCGTCTCCTCAAAGCCGATGCGGCTGACGACGTCGGCGAAGCGCTCGCCCTTATTGCCGTAGGCCTTGAAGAAGAGGATGGCTTTCTCCACCGTCTTTACAACTTCCTCCTCGGAATGCAGGAGCGCGCTCAGCGCTTTCCCCTGCGCAACGCGCTTGCCCCATCTGCCGCCGATGTACACCTTATAGCCGTCCACGCAGTCGATGGCGTGGAAGGGGCAGACCTTGACGCAGCGCCCGCAGTTGTTGCAGCTCTCGTCCATGACGAACTTGCCGTCCACAAGTTTTGCCGAGTGGATGGGGCACTCCTTCACGCAGAGGTTGCAGCTCTTGCAAAGTTCGGGCAGGGGCACGGGCGTCCTCTGGCCGATGATGCCGATGTCGTTGAGGTCGGGCTTGACGCAGTTATTGGGGCAGCCGCCGACGGCTATTTTGAACTTGTGGGGGAGGGCAACGCTTCTGTACCCTTCATAAAAGAGGGTGTGCAGCTTCCGCGAGAGGGCAAAGGTATCGATGAGGCCGTATTGGCAGGTCGTGCCCTTGCAGGAGACGACGGGCCTCACTTTGGCGCCCGTGCCGCCCGTCTCGAGGCCGTGCTCCTTCAAAAAGGCGATGAGGGGCTCCGCGTTTGCATAGGGGACGTTCTGGATCTCGCAGGTGAGGCGCACGGTCATGGCGATCTCTCCGTCGCCGAATTTCTTGGCGGCCTCCGAAATGGCGTTCATCTCCTCGGACGTTATCTTGCCGTTCACGGTGATGACGCGGACGTTGAAGCGGTCCGCCGTCGTCTTGTCGCGCAGGAAGCCAAGCCCTTTCAAGCGGGTGACTTCCGCTTGGGGCACGGTGCACTTGGGGTACTTTGCGGGATCGTAGTTCATGAAAAATATCCTCCTATTTATCCTTATGATAGACCTTGTAAGCATTTTAACATTGTTTCGGGCGGTTGTCAATAGGAGAGAGGAAAGTTTACAATATTTGTTGAGAGGTTGAACATCCCTGCGCTGCCCGATGCGGTGAACTCCTTCCGTCTGCTTCGCAGACACCTCCCTCATAGAGGGAGGCACGGGGATGGACGGCTTCTTTCTTGGCTCCCTCTCCGAGGGAGCTGTCGAGCGGAGCGAGCCTGAGGGAGTTCACCTTATTATGAGCTCCTCCTCGGGGGTGAGCAGGCGCTTTCTTGGCAAAGCCACGGTGTGGCTTTGACCGCTTTCGAGCTTGGAAATGGCACATGGGGCGTGCCATTTCCTGACCGAGCGCGGGCACTACCGCGCGAGAAAAGCGGGCATGAAAGCCCTGCCCCGACGAAGGAGGGGCGGCGAAATTTGCCCTGCTCCGACGCGGGAGGCACGGGGATGGACGGTTTCTTTCTTGGCTCCCTCTCCGAGGGAGCTGGCGAGCGGAGCGAGCCTGAGGGAGTTCACCTTACTTTAAGCGCCCTCTCGAGGGAGCTGTCGCGGCGTTCGGCTGTAAGCCGACACCGTGACTGAGGGAGTTGCCGGAACTTCCCTTCCGCCCAAGCCTGTTGTCGCGCCGAACCTTTCCGCCCGAATCCGCCCGCCGAGCCCGCTCCGCTTAATTAGAATTTCATCAAAATAAAAGGGGCGGGGAGATTGACAAATGTCGAAATATATGCTATCCTTATTTAGAAGAAAATCGAAAGAAGAAGGGAAAAGATGAAGAATGTATGGGAAGCTCTCTCGGACGGGACGCGGCGGGAGATCTTGAAGATGCTCAGATCGCGCCCGCACACGGCGGGGGAGCTTGCCGATCAGTTCTCGCTCTCGCCCGCCACCGTCTCGCATCACCTCGCGGTGCTCAAAGAGTGCGGGCTCATTACGGGCGAGCGCCGCGCCCAGACCATCGTATATCACCTCAACACGACGGTCATACAGGAGATGATGCGCGCGCTTGCGGGTCTTTTGGACTGACCGCCCCTTCTTTCGGGGGGGCTGACCGCCTCGCCCGCCCGTTCTTGCGGGGCTTATAATCGACCGTTCCGCGCGGAGCCAAAGCGGAACACATCAAGGAGGGAACTATGAAACACTTAAAGACTGCCATTCTCTACACGGCGCTCTCGCTCGTGAGCCTCATCGCCTTTGCGGTCGGCATCCTCTTTTTGCCCGAGGAAGTCGCCATCCACTTCAACTTTGAGGGCGTGTGCGACCGCATGGGCTCTCCGTGGGTGTACATCTCGCTGCCCGCGGCTGCGGCGCTCATTTCGGGCGGGCTCTTTGCCTCTGCCCTGAAGGAGCATAAAAACACCCGCATCATCAACATCGTCCTCGTGGCGTTGGGGGCGGTGCTCACCACCCTCGGCTGGGTTTTCTTTGCCCTCGGGGCGCAGGGAACGCAGCTGGGCGAAAAATGGAGCTTTCCCTTCTCCGCCGCCATTTTGCTGCCCCTTGCCATCCTCATCATGGTGATGGGAAATTATATGCCCGTTGCGGGGCGCAACAAGTGGTTTGGCCTCCGCACGAAGGAGACGCTTGCAAGCGACTATGTCTGGGAGAAAGCCAACCGCTTCTCGGGCGTGCTCCTGTTTGCGGCAGGGGCGCTGAGCGCCGCCGCCTCCATCCTCTTTTCCGTCCTCGGGCTCGACTTTGTCGCGCTCATCGTGACGGTCGCGCTCATCCTCATCGTCACCGTCATCTCTCTCGTCTATGCGCATAATGTTGCCAAGCAGGTGCCGCCCGATGAACAGCAAAACATACAAGAAACCAACCAAGGAGAAACTCATGGAAACAACTGAAACGCCCATCGTGCGGGCGGAAGGGCTGAAAAAGACCTTCACGCTCTCACAAAAACAGCAGAAGCTGGAAAAGACGGCGGCAAAGCGCAAAGTTGCCGTCGACGACCTCTCCTTTTCCGCCTATCGCGGGGAAATTTACGGCCTCCTCGGCCCCAACGGCGCGGGCAAGACGACGACGCTGCGCATCCTCTCCACCCTCATCCGCCCCGACGCGGGCGACGCCTTTGTGGACGGCTGTTCCGTCCTCAAAGAGGGGGAGAAGGTGCGCGACAAGATCGGCTTCATGACCAGCGAATTAAAGCTCGAGGGCTTCTTCACCCCGAGCTATCTCTTTGATTTCTTCGGCGCCATGCACGGCGTGGAGAAGGGGGCGCTCGCCGCCCGCAAGCAGGAGCTCTTTTCCCGCTTCGGTATCGACCGCTTCGCCGAAGTCAAGGTGAGCGACCTCTCGACGGGTATGCTGCAAAAGGTCTCCCTCGTCGTCGCCATCGTGCACGATCCCGAAGTCGTCATCTTCGACGAGCCCACCAACGGCCTCGACGTGCTGACGGCAAAGGTCGTCACCGATTTCCTGCTCGAACTCAAACGCATGGGCAAGAGCATCCTTTTGTCCACCCACATCTTTTCCCTCGTCGAAAAGCTGTGCGACAGGGTGGGCATCATCATCGACGGCAAGATGGCCGCCGAAGGAACGCTTGAAGAGCTCTGCGGCGGCAGCAGCCTTGAAGATAAATTTTTTGAAATTTACGATGCCGTCAAGGGGGAAGCCGTATGAAACTCAAAGCGCTGATGCAAAAGGAATTCCGCCGCTTCTTCCGCGACCCCAAGCTCATCGTCACCCTCGTTCTGCCCGGCATCCTCATCTACTTCATCTACTCGCTGATGGGCGGGCTCATCTGGGACGCGGGCGCTTCCGACTATACCTATAACGTCCTCGTCTATGGCAGTTCGCCCGCCGTGGAGGCGGTCTTTGAAGGCTCTTTGGGCGAAAGCCTCACCCTCACCCGCACGGAGGACTTAGAGGATGGCAAGGCGCAGGTGCAGGCGGGCAGCATCACCGCCCTTGTCGCTTTTTCCGAAGATTTCGACAACGCAGTTGGGAGCTACGATCCCATGAGCGGCACGCCCGCCCCGCAGGTGGAGATCTATTACCGTTCGGCGGACGAGGCGAGCGCCTCCTTCTATTCGGCGGCGACGGCGCTGCTTGCCGCCTACGAGGGCACCATCTCCAATGCCTTCGACGTCAACCTCGGCGGCGGACAGTACGACTTTTCCTCGACCTCCGAGGTCGTGATGGCCATCTTGGGGGGGCTGCTTCCCTTCCTCGTCGTCACCCTCATCTTCTCGAGCTGCATGAGCATCACGCTCGAATCGGTGGCGGGGGAGAAGGAGCGGGGCACGCTCGCGACCATCCTCGTCACCTCCGTGAGGCGCACGGACATCGCCCTCGGCAAGGTGCTGCCGCTCTCCTGCATTGCGGCGCTCGGCGCGCTCTCGAGCTTTTTGGGCATCGCCTTGAGTATGCCCAAACTCATGGGGTTGGAGCTCGGCGGCGTCTTCGTGGAGCACGCCTTCGGCGACTATCTGCTGCTCCTTGCGCTCATCGTCTCGATCGTGCCGCTCATCGTCTCGGCGATGACCGCCATCTCGACGTACGCCAAGTCCGTCAAGGAGGCGTCCTCCTATACGGGCGTCATCATGATCGTCGTCATGGTGCTCTCGCTCGTTTCCACCTTTTTGTCGGGCATCGGCGATTGGGTGGCGGCCGTTCCCGTCCTCGGCACGGTGGTGGCGGTGCAGCGCATCTTAGAGGGGGGAGTCGTTCTCCTTGTAGGGCTCATTGCCATTGCCGTCAACCTCGCCTTCACGGCGCTCTTCATCTTTGTGACGGCGAGGATGTTGGGGAGCGAGCGCATCATGTTCGGCAAATGAGCGAGCCGCGAAGTATATGCGGCGCAATACGGTGTCGCGCTTGCGTTTTGCCTTGGTCGTTTACGCAAAGTAAACTCCCTGCGGCAAATCCGCGCGCTTCTTGTCTTGCTTGCATCTCCTTCGCGCCGATGAGCTTTCTCATATCCCTTGGCTCCTTCCATGAGGGAGCTGTCGAGCGCAGCGAAACTGAGGGAGTCGCCTTATTATAAAAAGCAAGATATTTGATAACGGCAGTTCTCTCCGTCGCATTCGACACTTACGTCAAATGGCATGACGGAAGGAGTACCCCCCAAAAAAAACAAAAAATATGATCATACGGAGGTCACTATGAAAAACAACGATCGCTTTATCAAGGTCTATGAGCAGGGCATCATGCGCGGCTTCGAGATCTGGGCCGACCGCGAGACGGGCGTTGCGTATCTCAAAACGGAGATCGGCGCCATAACGCCGCTCTTGCAGGCAGACGGCAAGCCCTTTATCTTCTCCAAAGAGGAGATCGATTCGCACGTTTGAGGCAAAATTGCAAAGTGGAAAAATGGAGGGGGCGGCGCCGCTTTTCGCGGCGCCGCCCCCTCCAAAAAGCAAGCGCCCCGCGACCGTCGGTCGCGGGGCGCTTGCTCAAAATTCAGATCATTGGGCTCAATACATCCCGTCCATGCCGCCGCCTGCGGGTGCGGGCGCAGCGGGAGGGGTGGGGATATCGGTGACGATGGACTCCGTCGTCAACAGCGTCGAAGCGACGGACGCCGCATTCTGCAGCACGGAGCGCGTGACCTTGGTGGGGTCGATGATACCGCTCTCCTCCATATCGGTGTAGACGTTCTTCAACGCATCGAAGCCGAAGTTGGCGTCGCCCTTTGCGAGGATCTTCTCGACGATGACCGAACCGTCCAGCCCTGCATTGGCTGCGATCTGGCGCACGGGCTCCTCGCAGGCCTTGAGGATGATGGAAGCGCCCGTCTTTTCGTCGCCCTCGAGCGTTGCGACGAGCTCCTTGATGACGGGCACGCAGGAAAGGAGCGCACTGCCGCCGCCGGGCACGAAGCCTTCCTCGACTGCCGCTCTCGTGGCTGCCAGGGCATCGTCGATGCGCAGCTTCTTTTCCTTCATCTCGACCTCGGTCGCCGCGCCCACATTGATGACGGCGACGCCGCCCGCGAGTTTGGCAAGGCGCTCCTGCAGCTTTTCTCTGTCATAATCGGAGGTCGTCACTTCGATCTGCGCCTTGATGGAGGCAACGCGCGCCTTGATATTTTCCTTGTCGCCCGCGCCGTCGATGATGGTGGTGTTGTCCTTGTCGACCTTCACCTGGTTGGCTCTGCCGAGCATATCCGTCGTCACGTCCTTGAACTCATAGCCGAGGTCGGAGGAGACGACCGTGCCGCCCGTCAGGACTGCGATGTCTTCGAGCATCGCCTTTCTCCTGTCGCCGAAGCCGGGCGCCTTGACTGCCACGCAGTTGAACACGCCCTTGAGCTTGTTGACGATGAGGGCAGCGAGCGCGTCGCCCTCGACGTCCTCCGCGATGATAAGCAGGCGTGCGCCCTGCTGGGCAAGGGGCTCGACGATGGGCAAAATTTCCTGAAGGTTGGAGATCTTCTTATCGGTGATGAGGATGTAAGGGGAGTCGAGCACCGCCTCCATCTTCTCGGTGTTGGTCACCATATAGGCGGAGCAATAGCCTCTGTCAAACTGCATCCCTTCAACGGTGGTGAGCTCGGTCGTGGTGGTCTTGCCCTCCTCGACGGTGATGACGCCGTCCTTGCCGACGATCTCCATCGCATTGGCGATGAGTTCGCCGACCGTCTCGTCGCCCGCCGAAATGGAAGCGACCTGGGAAATGGCCTTCTTGCCCTCCACCTTCTTGGAGATGGAGCGCAGCTGCTCGACGGCGGCATTCACCGCCTTTTCGATGCCCTTCCTCAAAATGATGGGGTTGGCGCCCGCGGCGAGATTCTTGAGCCCCTCCCTGATGATGGCCTGGGCAAGGAGCACGGCGGTCGTCGTGCCGTCGCCCGCCACGTCGTTGGTCTTCGTGGAAACTTCCTTCACGATCTGCGCGCCCATGTTCTCGAAGGGATCGGGAAGCTCGATCTCCTTGGCGATGGTCACGCCGTCGTTGGTGATGAGGGGTGCGCCGAACTTCTTATCGAGCACCACGTTGCGGCCCTTGGGGCCTAAGGTGATCTTCACCGTATCTGCGAGGGTATTCACGCCCTTTTCAAGCGCCTTTCTTGCGTCGTCTCCGTATTTGATCTGCTTTGCCATAACACAAAACTCCTTATTTTATTTGTTTGGGGTCAGTCCTCGACCACGGCGAGGATGTCGCTCTGTTTGATGATGGTGAACTCCTTGCCGTCCACCTTAAAATCGGTGCCCGCGTACTTGGAGCAGAGTACTTTATCGCCGGGCTTCAACTGCATGGTGATCTCCTTGCCGTCGATGACGCCGCCGGGGCCGACAGCCACGACGACACACGTCTGCGGTTTCTCTTGAGCGGAGGCGGGGAGGATGAACCCGCTCTTCGTCTTCTCTTCGACGTTCGCCGCTTCGACGACGACCTTATCGAACAATGGTTTGATGTTCATGAATTGACCTCCTTAAAACTTGAACGGCCGCCCGATGGCGACGCTTTCGGCTTGCTGCCTTTTTCCCTTCTATTATAAACGCCTAAAAAGCGCACTCAAACGGACAGATGCCATTTTTTTGGCGAATTTTTCCTGATTTTTTGCGCGTATCCCCCGCGCGGGCATGAGCCGAGTTGACTTTCCCCGCAAAAATTGTTATAATTTCCCTGTCAGGGGCAGCTTCGGGCGCCCCGAGGGGGTAAATATGGATAAATGGGATGAACGCTTCATGGAACTTACGCGCCATGTCGGCGGCTGGGCGAGCTGTTACCGCCGCAAGGTGGGGGCGGTCATCGTGCGCGACAAGCGCGTGATGACGACGGGCTACAACGGTGCGCCCGCGGGCATCCCTTCCTGTGTGGAGCGGGGCGAATGCCTGCGCGAAAAACTGAATATCCCCAGCGGTACGCGCGCGGAGCTGTGCTACGGCGTCCATGCCGAACAGAACGCCATCATCCAGGCGGCAAAGTACGGCATCAATATCGCGGGCGCCACCCTCTACTGCACCCACCAGCCCTGCGTCATCTGCGCGAAGATGATCATCAACGCGGGGATCAGGCGCGTCGTCTACGACGAAGGCTATCCGGACGAGTTCTCCATGCAGCTCTTTTCGGAGGCGGGCACCGTCATTGAAAAATATTCCGATCTTTTAGATCGCAAGGAGGAGAAACATTGAACCCCATCGTCACCTTTGAAATGGAGGACGGCTCCGTCTTCCGCGCCGAGCTCTATCCCGAGCTCGCGCCCAACACCGTCAACAACTTCCTCTCTCTCGTAAAGAAGGGCTTTTACGACGGCATCATCTTCCACCGCGTCATTGAAGGCTTCATGATCCAGGGCGGCGACCCCAAGGGCGTGGGCACGGGAGGGCCGGGATACCACATCAAGGGGGAGTTTGCTCTCAACGGCATTCAAAACCCCATCAAGCATGAGCGCGGCGTCCTTTCCATGGCGCGCGCACAGCACCCCGACTCGGCGGGCTCGCAGTTCTTCGTCATGCACGCCGCGGCGCCCTACCTCGACGGGCAGTACGCTGCCTTCGGCAAGGTCATCGAGGGGATGGAGGCGGTGGACGCCATCGCCGCGGCTGAGACCGACTTCCGCGACAAGCCCTTAAAAGAGCAGAGGATGAAAAAGGTGACGGCGGAAACCTTCGGCGTCGAGTACCCCGAACCCGAAAAAATCGTCTAAACTATCACAATATTCTGATTATGCGTGACATAATTGGGATAAAACTTTTGTTTTTTGACCGTTAGGAGAGTATTATGTCAGACAAACTATTGTACGAAAACCCCTTGACGACGCGCTATGCGAGCCGAGAGATGCTCATCAACTTCGGCGATGAAAAGCGCTTCCGCCTGTGGAGACAGCTCTGGGTGGCGCTCGCGGAGAGCGAGATGGAGCTCGGGCTTCCCGTCACGCAGGAGCAGGTGGACGAGCTCAAAGCGCACATCGACGACATCGACTACGAGCGCGCGGAGGAGTATGAGCGTCAGAAGCGCCATGACGTCATGGCGCACGTTGCGGCTTACGGTGAAGTTGCACCTTCCGCCAAGGGCATCATCCACCTCGGCGCCACGAGCTGTTTTGTAGACTGCAATTCCGAGCTCATCATCATGCACGACGGGCTTGAGATCATTGAACGAAAGCTCGTCAACGTCATGGATAAATTAAAGGCGTTTGCCCTCAAATATAAAGATTTGCCGACGCTCGGCTTCACCCATTTGCAGCCCGCTCAGCTCACGACGGTGGGCAAGCGCGCGACGCTGTGGCTTCAGGACCTCATGCTCGACTATGAGAGCCTGCAAAATCTCAAGGCGCACTTCAAGCTGCGCGGCGTCAAGGGCACGACGGGCACGCAGGCAAGCTTTTTGGAGCTCTTTGACGGCGACGAAAACAAAGTCAAGGAGCTTGAAAGGCGCGTCGTCAAAAAGATGGGCTATGAAAAGGTGTACGGCGTGACGGGGCAGACGTACCCCCGCAAGTTCGACTATAACGTGCTCTGCGTCCTCTCTCAGATCGCGCAGAGCGCCTACAAGTTCTCCAACGACATCCGCCTTTTGCAGCACATGAAGGAGGTGGAGGAGCCCTTTGAAAAGACGCAGGTCGGCTCTTCGGCGATGGCGTACAAGCGCAACCCCATGCGCTGCGAACGCATGGGCTCGCTCTGCCGCTATCTTGTGTCTCTGCCCATGAACTCGGCGGTCACCGCCTCCACGCAGTGGTTCGAGCGCACCCTCGACGATTCCGCCAACCGCCGCATCGTCAACGCGCAGGCGTTCCTCACGGCGGACGCCGTCCTCACCATCTACATGAACGTGGCGGAAAACCTCGTCGTCTACGAGAAGGTCATCGCCAAGCACATCGCGCAGGAGCTTCCCTTCATGGCGACGGAGAACATCATGATGGAATGCGTCAAGGCGGGGGGAGACAGGCAGGAGCTGCACGCACGCATCCGCGATCTTTCGCAGGAGGCGGGCGCCAACGTCAAAGTCAACGGCGGCGAGAACGACCTTTTGGATCGCATCCGCAAAGATCCGCTCTTTGAAGCCGCGCACGACAAGCTCGAGGAGATCTTGGACGCCAAGAACTTCATCGGCCGCGCTCCCCGTCAGACGGTGGAATTTATTGAGAACGAGATCGACCCCATCCTCGAGGAGCACCGCGCCGTGCTGGGCGCCACGGGTGAAGTCCGCGTCTGAAAAAGGAGCGGGCAAAGCGCGCTCCCGACGGCAAACCCCCGAAAAAATCGATGGAAAATATAAAAACCGCAGAAATTTCTGCGGTTTTTGTCACGTAAGAAGCAAAACTGCCCGATCTCGTGTTATCATGGAGGCAAAGAGATAGGGAGGAAAATATTATGGCACAGCAAACGATCACCATCACGGTGAACGGAAAACGCGCCGAAACAGATTTCGGCGAGATCGTCTCGTTCAACGAGAACAGTTACCGCCTTCACTTCGTATTCGACAGCGAGTGGAGCGGGTATTTGAACCGAGTGGCAGTCGTCCTATGGTCGGGCGGCTGCCGGGAAAAGCTCTTCACGGGCGATGAGTGCGATCTGCCCGCCGTCACCTCGCCCGACTGCGACACGGCGCTCGTCGGCGTCTACAGCTCGGACGGCGCAGGAAAGCGCATCGCCAGCTCCTTCGTGCGCCTCCGCTGTCTGGCGGGCGCCTACTGCGAGCCGGACGAACCGCCGCAGAAGTCGCTCCATGAGCAGATCTTGGATCTTCTCGGCGAGTATAGCTTTATTTTGGGGGAAAAGGTGACCCCGGGGAGCTATTCCTCCGTGGACGTCAACGCCTTCGGCATCGTGACGGGCGGCAAGCAGATCGTTGAAGTGGGCGGTACCGGTCAGAGCCTGCCGAGCGCCTCGCTCGCCGACGGGGGCATCTTTTTCCGCAAGGAGGAGAGCGGCTATACGCTCTGCTACTATGAGGACGGAGAGCTTACGGCGATCACGGGCATTGGCGGAGGAGGAGCGGTGAGCTCCGTCAACGGGCAGACGGGTGCGGTCACGATCTCTAAATACGACTTAGGGCTTGCCGACGTGGCGCTTTCGGGCTCCTACAACGACCTTGAAGACCTGCCTGCTCCTGCCGCCGTGAGCTCCGTCAACGGGCAGACGGGCGCGGTCACTATCTCTAAATATGACTTAGGGCTCGCCGACGTGGCGCTTTCGGGCTCCTACAACGACCTTGAAGACCTGCCTGCTCCTGCCGCCGTGAGCTCCGTCAACGGACAGACGGGCGCCGTCACTATCTCTAAATACGATTTAGGCCTTGCCGACGTGGCGCTTTCGGGCTCCTACAACGACCTTGAAGACTTGCCCGCCCCTGCTGCCGTGACTTCCGTCAACGGGCAGACGGGTGCCGTCACTATCTCCAAGAATGATCTGGGGCTTGCCGATGTAGCGATCACGGGCTCTTACAACGACCTTGAAGACCTGCCTGCTCCCGCCGCCGTGACTTCCGTCAACGGGCAGACGGGTGCCGTCACTATCTCCAAGAATGATCTGGGGCTTGCCGATGTGGCGATCTCGGGCTCTTACAACGACCTTGAAGACCTGCCCGCCCCTGCCGCCGTGAGCTCCGTCAACGGGCAGACGGGCGCCGTCACCATCTCCAAATACGACTTAGGGCTTGCCGATGTGGCGATCTCGGGTTCCTATAACGATCTTCTCGACAAGCCCGATCTGACGGGCGGGGACAGCGCCGTGACTTCCGTCAACGGGCAGACGGGCGCCGTCACCATTTCCAAATATGACTTAGGCCTTGCCGATGTGGCGATCACGGGCTCCTATAACGATCTTCTTGACAAGCCCGATTTTGCGAGCGGGGAGCCAACGGTGAGCTCTGTCAACAGCCGGACGGGCGCCGTCACCATCTCAAAATACGATCTGGGGCTGGGGCTCGTGGAAAATACGCGGCAGTTTTCCCTCCACGACATCGCCCGACAAGGCGCCGATTTCAACGCCCTCGACGAGACGGGCTGTTACTTTGTGCAGGGATCTTCCGGCATGCCCTGCTCCAACGCGCCCGCCTCGAGCGCCAACTCTGCCTCCGACTGCCGTTGGTTCCTGATGACCTTCTCGTATGCCGATGAGGGCGAATATGTCACCCAGCTCGCCATTTCCGAAAAGAGCGACTGCGCCATTCGTATTCGCAACCGTTCCGACGGGGTCTGGGGCGGCTGGAAGACCGTCATCTGATCATCCTCCCGGGCTGCGGGGATCGTTGTTTGGGTATCCCCGCAGAAAAGGAAAAGAGCACGGAATGTTCCGTGCTCTTTTCCGGTTTTCAAAGGAGGCCTTAGATGCGTTTATCTGCATGGTAGGAGGTATGCAGGATCTCATGCGCTTTGTGGCTGTTGGGGAAGCCGAAGTAGTCGTTGTAGATGACGTCCATCACGGGCGAGTCCGAACTGCGGCGCAGATCGTTCTTGGTGTCCGAGGTATAGAGCGCCTTGGCGCGCGACTCCTTGAGCTCCACGTTGTTGCGGACGCTGTCCGAAAGGGTGGGCTGGCCGCCGCCGTTGACGCAGCCGCCCGGGCATGCCATGATCTCCACGAAGTCATACTTCTTCTCGCCCGACTCGATCTGCTCGATGATGGTCTCGGCGTTCGCAAGCCCGCTTGCGACCGCCACGCGGATGGTGTTGCCCGCCACGAGGTAAGTCGCTTCCTTGATGGGGCTGGTGCCGCGCACCGCGAAGAAGTCGAGCACTTCGAAGCTGCCGTCCAGCATATGGGCAGCCGTACGCAGGGCCGCTTCCATGACGCCGCCCGTCGCGCCGAAGATGGTGCCGCCGCCCGTCGCCGTGGCGAAGGGGTTGTCGAAGTCCTCATCGGGAAGCTCGGCGAACTTGATGCCCGCCGTCTTGATCATGCGCGCGAGCTCGCGGGTGGTGATGGCTGCATCCACGTCGTCCTTCATCTCCTCGCGCGTGCACTCGTACTTCTTGGCGGTGCAGGGGATGACGCTGACGACATACAGATTCTTGGGATCGATGCCGTTCTTCTCGCACCAATAGCTCTTTAAGAGCGCGCCGAACATCTGCTGGGGCGACTTGCAGGAGGAGAGGTGGGGGATCATCTCGGGATGGCGCTGCTCGACGAACTTGATCCACGCGGGGCAGCACGAGGTGAACATGGGCATGGGCTTGCCCGTCTTGATGCGGTTGATGAGCTCGCTCGCCTCCTCCATGATGGTGAGGTCGGCGGTGACGTCCATGTTAAAGACGTGCTCGGGGCCGAGGCGGCGGATGGCTGCCACCATCTTGCCCTCGACGTTGGTGCCGACGGGCATATCGAACGCCTCGCCCAGCGTCGCGCGGACGGAGGGCGCCGTAAAGAACACGACCTGCTTGGTGGGGTCGGAGAGCGCCTTCCACACGTTCTCGATGGTGGAATTCTCGGAGAGGGCGCCGACGGGGCAGGCGACGATGCACTGACCGCAGCCCACGCAGACGGACTCGGAAAGGGGCATATCGAACGCCGAACCGATGTGGACATGGAAGCCTCTGCCGATGGGGCCGATGGCGTTGACGTTCTGCTTGCGGCAGGCGGCGACGCAGCGCATGCAGTTGATGCACTTGTCGTTGTCGCGAACGACGTAAGGGGTAGAGGTGTCGATGGGCAGCACGAAGTCCTCGCCCTTGAAGCGGTCCTCGTCGACGCTGTAACCTAAGGAGAGCTTTTGCAGCTCGCAGTTGTGGTTGCGCTCGCAGGAGAGGCACTTCTTCTTGTGCTTGCTCAGAATAAGCTCCAGCGTCATCTTGCGGCTCTGACGGCACTTTTCGGTGTTGGTCCTGACTTCCATGCCCTCGGAGACGGGATAGACGCAGGCGGCGACGAGCCCTCTCGCGCCCGTAGCCTCGACGAGGCACATACGGCAGGAGCCCACGCAGCTGACGTCCTTGAGGTAGCAGAGGGTGGGGATCTCGATGTGCGCCTTGCGGGCGGCCTCGAGGATGGTCGTTCCCTCGGGCACGCTGACGGAAATATTATTGATCTTTAAGTTTACCATTTTAGCTTGCATCTTGCACCTCACTTTCTCACGATGGCGCCGAACTTACAGTTGGCCATGCACAGCCCGCACTTGACGCACTTGGCGGTATCGATGACGTGCGGCTGCTTGACGGAGCCCGTGATCGCCTTGACGGGGCAGTTGCGCGCGCACAGCGTGCAGCCCTTGCACTTCTCGGGGATGACGTAGTAGGTCATCAGCGCCTTGCACACGCCCGCCGCACACCGCTTCTCGTTGATGTGTTCCTCGTACTCGCTGCGGAAGTAGCGGAGCGTCGAAAGGACGGGGTTGGGCGCGCTCTGGCCGAGGGCGCAGAGGGAGGACTGCTTCATGTGCGCGGCAAGTTCTTCGATCTTGTCGAGGTCCTCGGGCTCGCCCTTGCCCTCCGTGATCTTGGTGAGGAGCTGCAGAAGGCGCTTGGTGCCGATGCGGCAGGGGGTGCACTTGCCGCAGCTCTCGTCCGCGGTAAATTCGAGGTAGAACTTCGCGATATCCACCATGCAGGTGTCCTCATCGAGGATGATCATACCGCCGCTGCCCATCATGGAGCCGATGGCGAGCAGGGAATCGTAGTCGATGGGGGTGTCGATGCACTCTGCGGGGATGCAGCCGCCCGAAGGACCGCCCGTCTGGGCCGCCTTGAACTTCTTGCCGCCGGGGATGCCTCCGCCGATCTCTTCGACGATCTCGCGAAGCGTCGTGCCCATGGGCACTTCCACCAGGCCGACGTTGGTGATCTTGCCGCCGAGCGCGAACACCTTGGTGCCGGGCGAGGTCTCCGTCCCGATGGAGGAGAACCACTTGGCACCCTTCAGAATGATGGGGTTGACGTTCGCCCACGTCTCGACGTTGTTCAGGATGGTGGGCTTGCCGAAGAGGCCCTTGACGGCGGGGAAGGGGGGACGGGGGCGGGGTTCGCCGCGGTGTCCCTCGATGCTCGTCATGAGCGCCGTCTCCTCGCCGCAGACGAATGCGCCCGCGCCGAGACGGATCTCGATGTCAAAGTCAAAGCCGAGGCCTAAGATGTTCTTGCCGAGGAGGCCGTATTCGTGCGCCTGATCGATGGCGATGCGAAGGCGCTGGACGGCGACGGGGTACTCCGCACGCACATAGATGTAGCCCTGGTGTGCGCCGATCGCATAGCCCGCGATGGTCATGGCTTCCAGCACGCAGTGGGGGTCGCCCTCGAGGACGGAACGGTCCATGAACGCGCCGGGGTCGCCCTCGTCGGCGTTGCAGCAGACGTACTTGATGTCGCCCTGCGAAGCCTTGGCAAACGCCCACTTTCTGCCCGTGGGGAAGCCCGCGCCGCCCCTGCCGCGAAGACCGGAGGCGAGCATCTCGTTGATGACGTCGTCGGGCGTCATGGAAGTCAAGACTTTTTCGAGCGCCGCATAGTCGCCCGCCGCGATGGCTTCCTCGATGTCCTCCGCCGCGATGAGGCCGCAGTTTCTGAGGGCGATACGCATCTGCTTCTTATAGAAGGGCGTCTCGCCGAAGGGGATGATGCTGCCGTCCTCGTGCACGGTGCCCTGATAGAGGAGCTCCTTGACGATGTGCCCGCCTTTTACAAGGTGCTGTTCGACGACGGTCTTGGCGTGTTCGGGCGTCATCTGCGCATAGAAGGCGCCTTCGGGATAGACGATCATG
The DNA here is from genome assembly GCA_944363045.1 of uncultured Clostridia bacterium. Lineage (GTDB taxonomy): Bacteria > Bacillota > Clostridia > Christensenellales > Borkfalkiaceae > Gallimonas. The sequence goes on from CALVTT010000018.1 coordinate 27,685, forward strand.
ATGGGGCCGAGGGCGCAGAGGCCGAAGCAGCCCGTCTTGACGACGATGACGTCGTCGATGTGGTTCTCTTTGAGGGAGGTCTCGAGCTGCTCGATGACCTTCATCGAGTGCGAGGAGGTGCAGCCCGTACCGCCGCAGACGAGCACCTGCTTGCGGTACTTCGTATGCTCTGCGATCTTTTCCGCCTGTTCGTGCACGGCGCGGCGGATGGCGATGAGGTCGTGCTTGCGCGCGCGGATCTCGTCCAGCTGCGCGGTGGTGATATGCTCGTGGCTCATACGTTTTCCTCCTTGCGGTATTTGTCGAGGATGCCCTTGACCGATTCGGGCGTCAGTTTGCCGTACACCTCTTCCCCGATCATCATGACGGGCGCGAGGCCGCAGGCGCCGACGCAGCGGCAGCTGTCGATGGAGAACAGCCCGTCCGCGGTGCATTCGCCGCAGCTGATGCCGAGCTCCTTCTCGATCTCGGAAAGGATCTTGTCCGATCCCTTCACATAGCAGGCAGTTCCCAGACACACGCTGATGCGGTGCTTGCCCTTGGGTTTGAGCGAGAACTGCGAGTAGAACGTCACCACCCCGTACACTTCGGAGAGCGAGATGCCCAAGCCCTCGGCGATCGTCTTCTGAACGCTCATGGGCAGGAACCCGTAGATTCCCTGTGCCTCCTGCAAGATGTGCATAAGGCAGCCGGGCGTGCTTTTGGACTCCTCGATGACGGCCTTTAATTTTTCGGCCTGTTCGGGCGTTCCGCACGCTTCACAATTTTCCATCCGTTACCTCCTGAAAGCGCTTCCTTTGACGCAAAAAGACATAAAATTGGCGAAAAAGCGCATAATTACATACATTATATCACAAGAGCGCGCAGATTTCAAGGGCTTTATGGAAGTTACGGACGAAAATTTATAAAAATCGCATATCTTGTGCCGCGTCAGAAAACAAGAGCAGTCTATTGCGCAAAAAAAGGGAGAAAAAAATCGCGCAAGCCGAGAATTTTGCATTGACTTTTTTCATGTGCTTGTGTACAATACATAAGGTCAGCCATAAAATCATACAAAAGTGCGCACGGGCCGCCGTGCGGCATAAAGAGGACAACATGAAATTTGAAAAGAAGAAGTTTTTAACAGATGTGGACGGCATCCTGCACGCCGACTACGGCACAGACCTTGCCTCGGCGAACAGGAAGGAGCTCTACAACGCGCTCTCCCGCGCGGTGATGAGCGGCATCTATCCCGATTGGAAGGCGGAAAAAGCGGAAAATAAGCGCCGCTGCGGCTATTTTTCGGCAGAGTTTTTGATGGGCCGCGCCATTTTTTCTAACCTTTTGAACCTCGGCATCCTCGAGGAGGCCGACGAAGCCTTGAAGAGCATCGGTGAAGACCTCAAACAGTTTGAAGAGGTGGAGGACGCCGCGCTCGGCAACGGGGGCCTCGGCCGCCTCGCCGCCTGCTATCTTGAAAGCGCCGCCACGATGGATATCCCCCTCGACGGCTACGGCATCCGCTACCGCTACGGTCTCTTTGCCCAGACCTTCGTCGACGGCTATCAGCACGAGGAGGGCGATAATTGGCTCAAATGGGGGGATCCGTGGAGCGTGCGCGCCGAGCGCGACGCCGTCACCGTGCACTTCGCCGATCAGGACGTGCGCGCCGTCCCTTACGATATGCCCATCTTCGGCTACAAGAACGGCGTCGTCAACACGCTGCGCCTCTGGCAGGCGGAGCCCGTGCAGGCATTTGACTTTGCCACCTTCAACGACATGAAGGGCGAGCGCACGGCAACGGAGAACTTCAACGCCACCAAAATTACCGACGTTCTCTACCCCAACGACAACACGATGGTGGGCAAGATTTTGCGCCTGCGCCAGCAGTACTTCCTCGTCAGCGCCTCTCTCCAGGACATCGTCAAAAAGCAGAAGGCGGCGGGGCACGATCTCCACGAGCTTTCCCGCTACTACTGCTTCCAGCTCAACGATACCCACCCCGTCATCGCCATCCCCGAACTTTTACGCCTTTTGAAGGCGGAGGGCTTCACCTTCGAGGAGGCGTTCAAAGTCTGTGCGGAGACCTTCAACTTCACCAACCACACCATCATGGCGGAGGCGCTCGAAAAGTGGGACGTCCTCGCCCTTTCCGACCTTCTTCCCGACGTCTATCAGGAGATCGTCAACTGCCAGCGCCGCCTCGAAGCGGACGGCCTCGACGGGAACAAGTTCTATATCATCCGCGACAACGTCATCCACATGGCGCACCTTGCCATCTACGTCTCCTCGCACGTCAACGGCGTTGCCGAGATCCACACCAACATCTTAAAGACGGATACCTTCAAGAATTGGTACGAGCGCTTCCCCGAAAAGTTCGTCAACGTCACGAACGGCATCACGCCCCGCCGCTGGCTGCTCCTCAATAACCCCGCGATGGCAAGGGAGATCGACAAGTACATCGGCACGGGCTGGCACACCGACCTTGCCCAACTGCGGAAGTTGGAGCCCCACATCGAAAAGATGCTGCCCGCCTTCCGTGCCGTCAAGCGCGCCAATAAGGAAAAGCTCGCCGCCTATATCTCCGCGCACGAGGGCATCGACCTTTCGCCCGACTTCATCTTCGACGTGCAGGTCAAGCGCCTGCATGAGTATAAGCGCCAGCTTTTGAACGCCTTCGCCATCCTCTACTTCTATTACGCCATCAAGGACGGCGAGATCACCGACTTCCCGCCCACGGCGTTCATCTTCGGCGCCAAGGCTGCCCCCGGCTACTATAACGCGAAAGCCATCATCAAGTACATCAACGAGATCGCAAAGCTCGTCAACAACGACCCCGACGTCAGCAAGGTGATGAAGGTGGTGTTCGTGCAGAACTACAACGTCTCCTATGCGGAGAAGATCGTCTGCGCGGCGGACGTCAGCGAACAGATATCTATGGCGGGCATGGAGGCCTCGGGCACGAGCAACATGAAGTTCATGCTCAACGGCACGGTGACGCTCGGCACCCTCGACGGCGCCAACGTGGAGATCTGCGAGGAGGCGGGGCGCGAGAACAACTACATCTTCGGCGCGACCGTCGAGGACGTGGCGGCAGTCAAGCAGTACTACTGCCCGACGGAGATGCTCGGCAACGATCCCAAGCTCCGCCGCGTGGTGGAGACGCTGCGCGACGGAACCTTCTCCGACGAGAAGGGGATGCTCAAAAAGCTGTACGAGAGCATCGTCACCGACTACGGCGCCGACCGCTATCTCGTCCTTTATGACTTTGCCGACTATGTGCGCGCCAAGATGCAGCTGCTTCGCGACTACGGCACGGAGGACTTCGACAGGAAGTGCCTTCATAACATGGCAGCGGCGGGCAAATTCTCCGCCGATCGCTCCGTCACCGACTACGCCAAGCTCATCTGGCACTTGAAGTAAATCGCACTCAAAAAACTTCAAAAGAGCGCTCCCTTCCTCGGGGAGCGCTCTTGTAATTTCCTATCAAGCAGCTTACAGCAGGGCAGCGATCGCCGCAGCCGCCGCGCCCTGCGTGGCGTTGAGCAGCAGCACGACGATAACGAACCACAGCCCGACCCAGACGGCGTTGGCGACCGCGATGATGACGATCTGCAGCAGCAGGCGCAGCGCAAAGTTCATCTTGGAGCGGGCGATCGTCATGTTGAAGACGGCGGCGAGGAAGCAGCACAGCACGCTGAAGAAGCCGCCGACCGCTCCGCAGAGGACGACGCCCGGCAGGATGCCGATGAGGGAGAGGACGAGGATCACCCAATCATACCACTTGTTCTCGGCGAGGACGACGGTCTCTCTCGGGTCGGAGATCTCCACCTTGACGCCGCCCATAAAGTTGCCCTGCACGGTGTAGACGGTCGCCTTGCCGTCCGCCGCCGTGAGGCTGAATTGCTTTTTGCCGATCTTGGTGGCGGTCACCCCGTTGACGATCAGCGTCTTTTTTCCCGTCCAAAAGCTCTCCTGGTACAAAATGGCGATCCCGTTCGAGCTCGCAGCCGAAAGTTCCATAAAATCCCCCCCTAATTTTTTCTTTGATTATATCATCTTTTATCCTATTTGTCAAGGATACAAACAAAATAATGCCCCCGCCCTTTATCTTGCCTCCCTCCCCGAGGGAGGTGGCAGCCCACAGGGCTGACGGAAGGAGTTGCCGCGTCGCAGCAAGGCTAACGCTTCCTCCTTGCCT
>CALVTT010000019.1 GCA_944363045.1 uncultured Clostridia bacterium
TGCACAGCGAGTCCATCTTCCCCGTGCGCGAGGCGGATATCCCCATCCGCATCAAGAACACCTTCCGCCCCGAGGACGAGGGCACGCTCATCATGCCCACCTCCAAGTACCGCTTCTCGGGCAGGACGGTCACGGGCGTGGCGGGCAAGAAGAATTTCACCGTCATCTTCGTGGAGAAGTCGCTCATGAACCTCGAGATCGGCTTCGCCCGCAAAATTTTGACCGTGCTCGAAAACCACGGCGTCTCCTTCGAGCATATGCCCACGGGCATCGACACCATGTCCTTCATCATCGACGGTGCGCACCTTCAAAGCGGCGTTTTGGAGCAGATCATCGCCGAGATCAAGGAGGCGGTGCACCCCGACCAGATGCGCGTCTTCGACCGCATCTCCCTCATCGCCGTCGTCGGCCACGGCATGAGCAGGAACGTGGGTACTTCGGCGCGCGTCTTTTCCGCCATCGCGGGGGCGGGCGTCAACGTGCGCATGATCGACCAGGGCTCCTCCGAGCTCAACATCATCGTCGGCGTCGACGACGAGAACTACGAGCGCACCCTCCGCGCCGTCTACGAAGAATTTTTCACGGGAGCGGAGGAGATCGTCTGATCCGCCCCTCGGGGGAGCGTGCCTTTCCGGTGCGCTCCTTTTTATTGAGAGCCTCCGCGCTCCCGCGCCCGTGCGGGCACGCTGCCGCGCCCGCGCGGGGCGCTTTTGAGAAAAGTTTTTCCCCGCTCCCTTGCGAAAACTTGAAAAACGGGCGCGGATGTGTTATCATGGGCGTGACCGTAAACGGGGAGCGCACACCTGCGCCGGAGGGCGGTATATGCAGCAAAAGTTGATCAAAGCGATCCATATCGTTGTCATCGCCCTGCTCGTCGGGGCGATCTGCGCTGCGGCGGCGCTCGCCTTATGGCAGGCGGCGGACCTTTTGCCGCAACGGCAGGATAAAGACCGCATCGAGCAAATGAATGCCGTCCTGCAAGAACACAAGGAGGAGATCCCCACCGATGCCTCCGGGCCCTCCGCCGCCATAGCCGTGCTCGGGGAGAACGGCTATACCGACTTCTCCCTCGCCCAGCGCCGGGGGGAGCTGTTTTACCTTCGCAATACGCGCACCCTCTATGCCTCTTCCGCCGCCGAGCAGAGCTGGTACTATACCGCCGCCCTCGGCCACACCTATGCCGATTGTGCGATCGATCTCTTCCGCGGCAGCTGCGAGATCGTCCTCACCTCCCTCTTTTCGGGCAGTCAGTATTACTTCCATCTGATCAACGGCAAGACGGATGCGGCGGCACTGGCGGCGGCGGTGGGGCAGGAGCGCATTTGCCTGACGGGCGGCGAGCGGGAGCGGGCTGCCCTCATGGAGTACTTCACCCATACCCTCTTTTACGACGGCGCCCTCTTTGGCTACCGTGCCGAGGGGGAGGCGCTCGTGCGGGAGGAGGCGGAAGCCGCCGATCCTTGCTATTTCGGCTATGAACTGTGCGTGATGCCCGGCGTTGCCTCCCTCCCCGCCGGGGCGTTCGCGGGGGCGTATTTCACCTCCGCCGTCCTGAGCGACGGCGTGACCGCCATCGGGAGCTCCGCCTTCAAGGGCTGTGCCTATCTGGAGGAGGTGACGTTTTCTTCCTCGCTCAAGTCCATCGGCGCGGAAGCGTTCGCAGGCTGCGCCGTATTGTCCGCCGCCGATCTCCCATCGGGAGTCGATACTTTGGGCGCGCGCGCCTTTGCGGGGTGCGAGGGGCTTGCCCGCCTCGCCCTCCCCCGCGCACTGAAAGAGGTGCCCCTTGACGCCTTCGAGGGCTGCGGCCGCATCACCGTGGTCAACGCGGAAGGAACGGCGGAGGAGTCCGCTGCCGTGCGCGGCGCTCTGCCGACGGCGGCGGCGCGCGTCACGCGCTATGAGGGGAACGACTATCTCACGGGCTATGTGCGCAACGTGCGCGAGGCAGAGACGCTCACCTATGCCGCGGAAGGGCTTGTGGGGCTCGTGCGCAACGTGACCGTCGCGGGCACGGCGACGTGGGAGGAGACCGCCCATGCCTGCCGCACGGTGGGGGCGGGGGCATTCGCCTTTACGGGCTATACCCGCACCGTCACCCTGCGCGAGGGCGTGCCCGCCGTGGAGGAGTTCGCCTTTTGCCGTTCGGGTGCGCAGTATATCACGCTGCCCGCCTCGCTCACCGAGATCGGCACGGGCGCCTTTTCGGGCTGTTACCGCTTGCAGTCCTTCACGGCGGCGGAGGATAACCCCCGCTATTTCACGGCGGACGGCGTGCTCTTTGCGCTGGAAGGGGAGGGCGCCGTGCTCATCGCCTTCCCTTCGGGGCGGGCGGGGGAGTACGAGGTGCCGAGGCGCGTCAAAAAGGGGGATGAAAGCTATCCCGTGACGGCGGTCGCGCCCTATGCCTTCCTGGATGCGCCGCGCCTGACGCACGTCCGCCTCAACGGCGTGCCTATCGGCGAGGGCAACTTCGAGGGCTGTTCCTGCACGGCGGAATAATTTCGCGCCGGGAGGAATGTATTGTTGAGAAACTGTACAAAATAACGAACAAAACCTCCCCGTCATTGAAAAAGAATTGAGGAAATATATATAGTGAATTAAAAATCATGATACAATGGGTTGACAGGGGGGAAGAAATGCTTTATAATGAATTTATCGTAAGAGGGGCGGGGGAAGGCTGCGGCCAAGAGCCCGGTGCCGGCGGTCTCACGCGCGGCCGCCCTTACGCAAGATATGTATGAGGAAAGCAATGGAAGAAAACACCGTAATGCAGAATGAAGCGCAGGAAGGGGAATCTACGATCCGCCTCGGCGAATTGTTTGCGGCGCTCTGGAAGAACATCGTCCTTCTCGTCGTGATCACGGCGGTCATCTTGGCGGCGGGGCTCATTTACACCTTTGCCATCGCGGAGGAGGAGTATGCGTCTACGGCGACCTTCTCCGTCGTCGTCAGCGACGACAGCAAGAACGATCAGCCGACGAACGAGTTCGATCTTACCAATTCGCAAAAGCTCATCGGGACCGTCGTCGGGCTCATCCAGGGCGACAAGATCTACAGCATGGTCGTCGAGGAGCACCCCGTCGTCGGCACGGTGGATGACTTGAAAGACCGCGTCACCGTCTCTTCGAGCGACGACAGCTTTATCATCACGGTCACGGCGCAGCATACGAACAGTCAGCTTTCCATGTATATGGCGAACTATGTGGTCGACGCCCTCATCGAGTACACCAATACCTCGACGGACAATTTGGCGCTCGTCCTGCGCAACGCAGTCACCAGGATCTCGGATGCTCAGCTCGGCTCCTACGCCGCGCCCAACAAGACGCTCTATGCGGCGGTCTCGCTGTTGGGTGGCCTCGTGATCGGCTGCGTCGTAGTCTTTATCAAAGAATTTGCCTCCAATAAATTCCGCACGCGGAAGGAAGTGGAGGACCTTTTGGGCGACCGCGTCATCGGCGCCTTTGTGGACGACAAGAGCAAGAAGGGCGGCCTCCGTAAGGGCATCCACATCGCAACGAGGCTGGTGGAGCCCTCCGTGCGCAATTTTGAACCTTACAACAACCTCTTGACCAACATCCGCTATTCCGACCTCGAACACCCCTACAAGGTCATCATGATCACCTCGACGGGGGAGGGCGAGCTCAAGAGCACGACGCTTGCCAATCTTGCCGCCTGTGCGGCGCACAACGGCAAGAAGGCGCTCATCATCGACCTCGATCTGCGCAAGGCGATCATGCACCGCGTGTTCGGCGTCAAACGGGAGGGCGGCATCGTCGAATATCTGGACGGTTCCAAGAGCAAGGAGGAGATCGTCCGCCATACCGAAAGCGGCGTCGATCTCATCACCGCGGGCACGAAGGTGCTCAACCCCGTCGCCGTCATCGAAGACAGCCGCCTCGGCCCCTTCATCGAGTCTCTGCGCGGGGAGTACGACTATATCTTCCTCGATGCGCCGCCCGTGCTCGTCTGTTCGGATGCGCAGGCGATCTCCAAACTGTGCGACGGCGTCATCTTCAACGTTTCCATGCGCGACGTCAAGAAGAAGGACGCGCGCGAGGCTGTCTCCGGGCTCAAGCTGGTGGGGGCGCACATCATCGGCATCAATGTCACGAAGTGTGATCCCAAGGGCGGCAGCAGCTATTATTACCATTACTATTACAGCCACGGCGGCTACTATTCGGACGGCGAAAGCCACGCCGCCCCGCTCCCTCAGCCGCAGGCGGCAGAAAAGGCGGGCGCGCCCAAGAGCGAGGCATCCAAGAACGCTCCGCCCAAGAAGGGCGCGTGAGCGCTGCCGCAGGAGGTGCGGGGTGATCGATATCCACAGCCATATCCTGCCCGGCGTAGATGACGGCGCCCCCGATCTCAGGACTGCCCGTGCGATGGCGGAGCGCTATCGCGGGGCGGGCGTAGACGAAGTCATCTGCACGCCCCATCTCAATGCGGAAATGCAGGGCGGTGCGCGCCTCAGGGAGGCGTTTGCCTCCTTCCGGGAAGCCGTGAGCGATATCCCCGTCCGCTTCTATCTCGGGGCGGAGATCTACTATTACCCCGGCATGACGGAGGACCTTTCGGCGGGCAGGCTGTTTTGCCTCGGCGGCAGCCGCGCGGTGCTCATCGAATTTTCCACACGGCAGGAGACGGACATCGCCGATATCGTCTACGATGTGTCCGTCGCGGGCTTTCGTCCCGTGGTGGCGCATATCGAGCGCTATTGGTATCTCAAAAAGGACGATTACTTCCTCATCCGCGAGAGCGGCGGCATGATCCAGATCAACGCGGGCGTATTTGCGCACGAGCACGCCGTCAAGACTGCCAAGTTCTTATTGAAGGAGGGCTTGGTGGATGCCATCGCCTCCGATGCGCATGACGACAGTTTGCGCCCCGTCGATTTTTCCCTTGCGCAGAAGTTCGTCAAGCGCAAGTTCCCGCGCCGTTACAGTGCCCTCTTTGAAAACAGTTTCGAGACGCTCTTCGGAAAGAGCCATGATCCCGCGCTCCCGCCCGTCATGAGCGGCTGCCATCAAAAAGCCTGATGCCCATCGGGCTTTTTTGTTTGCGAAAACCTGCGGGCAGTCCGCGGGCACCAAAGAAATTTACCGATGAACAGGCTCAAAGCAGAGGTGAGGCAGCGGCTGCTCCTCTTTATGATGCAGGGAAAGGGCAAAGGCGCAAGGGGCGGTATGCGCCTTTTTTTCATGCCGATGCATTTTTCTCTGCCCTATGGCTGGGATATTACATTTTTATTACAAAAGCGGGGGGCTTTTTATAAAACTTTCTGCTATGCTTAAATCAACCTACTCATTTAGGAGAATCAAGCATGAAAAAGACAAAACGCATTGCCGCCGTCTCCGTGGGCGCCGCGCTCCTCCTTTCGGTGTGCGGCACCGCCTTCCCCGTCCTTGCGGGGGCAGAGGCGCTCCCCGGTACCCCCTATGCCGCAGACGGCAGCTACGACGTCTCCGTTCCCCACGTCGTCGTGGGTCAGGTGTTCGGCGCTTCCGACGATGCGGAGGTCGTCAGCCACAGCTTCATCGAACTTTACAACCCCACGGAGGAGGAAGTCTCCCTCGCGGGCTGGCAGCTTTCCTACCGCTCGAGCGCGGACGGCAAGCACAACGGAGAATGGCTCTCCCTTACCCTCGAGGGCAGCATCGCCGCCAAGGGGCACTACCTCGTGCGCTGCGGGCAGACGGACGAGATCGCCGCGGGCGCTCTCCTCGTGCCCGAGGGCGACATGGAATGGGACGTGCAGCTGCACAACAAGGGCGTTTCGGTGGCGCTCTTCGACCGCGCCGTCACGCTGACGGACAGCTTCACGGGCGCCGTCACCGACGAGAACAGGCCGGAGGGCTATGTGGATGTGCTCGCCGTGCAGGGCAACGACACCGAGGATGCGCAGATCCCGCCCGTCTATGAGGGCGCTTACGAAGACGTGCAGTCCAAGAAGAAGGCTGTCTTGCGCGTGGACTTCGCCGATACCGACGACAACGCCGCCGATGCGGAAGATCTCGACTATTCGGAAGTGACGCCCGAGGATGCTCCCGTCCTCAACAGCAAGGGGGAGACCATCTCCCGTCAGACGAGCTACGAAGTGAAGGAGGACAGCTTTGAAGCGGACGCCGCGCTCACTTTGAAGAAGGCGGGCGGCATCAAGCTGGGCGATGCCAATGCGGACGGCGGCGTCGCCGAGATCGTCTCCTACAACGCCGACAACGGCAAGGCGTACGTCGTCAACGGGCAGGAGTCCATCCTCAACATCTTCTCCGTCAATGCGGACGGCAGCTTCGGCACGGCGGAAAAGCTCGACGTCAAGGCGCTCATGCAGGCGGAGGACGCGTCCTTTACCTATGGCGACATGACGAGCGTCGCCGTCGACACCGCGGGCGACCGCATCGCCGTCGCGCTGCAGGATGCCGACTACACCAAGAACGGCCGCATCGCCGTGCTCAACTACGAGAACGAGATCGTCGACGTCTATGAGACGGGCGTGCAGCCCGATATGATCGTCTTTGCCGCCGAGGGAAGGTACATCCTCACGGCGGACGAGGGCGAGCCGCGCGAGGGCTACGGCGAAAACACCGTCGATCCCGCGGGCAGCGTCACCGTCGTCGACACCGAGACGAAGGAAGTCAAAGTGGCGGGCTTCGAGGCATTCGACGCCGCAGAGCTTGCAGAAAAAGGCGTCGTCTTCAATGTGGTGAACGGTGAGATCGTCTCCGCCGCGCTCGACTTGGAGCCCGAGTACATCGCCGTCTCGGGAAATACCGCCTACGTCGCCCTGCAGGAGGCCAACGCCGTTGCCGTGCTCGACATCGCTGCGGGCGCTTTCCAAGGCGTCTTCCCCCTCGGCTTCAAAGACTACAGCAAGGAGGAGAACGCCATCGACCTCGACGATTCGGACGGGGCATATCTTCCCAAGACCTATGATAATACTTACGGCGTCTATATGCCCGACGGCATCTCCCTCTATGAGGCGGACGGAAAGACGTACCTTCTCACCGCCAACGAGGGCGACGCCCGCGAGTGGGGGGACTTCTGCGACGAGGTCAAGCGCGATATTACCTCCGCGGACGGCAGCGTGACCGCCGAAAAAGTGCGCGTGCTCGACAACACGGTCAAGGCGGGCATCGGCGAGGGCAATTATCTCTACGGTGCGCGCTCCTTCAGCCTCTTTGAAGTGACGGAGACGGGCCTCACCCTCGTCTTCGACAGCGCCAACGACTTCGAGAGCAAGACGCATGAGTATCTTCCCGACTACTACAACGTCTCCAATGACGACATCGAGCTCGAGAGCCGCTCCGCCAAGAAGGGCATTGAGCCCGAGGCGGTCACGGTGGCGGCGGTCGCAGGTCAAACGTACGCCTTCATCGCCCTCGAGCGCATCGGCGGCATCATGGTCTACGACATCACCGATCCTTCCGCCGTCTCTTACGTCAACTATATCAACACGCGCGATTTCAACGGCGCCACCGAGGGCGACGTCGCTCCCGAAGGGCTCGCAGTCGTCGAGAACGGGGAGAACGTATATCTTCTCGCCGCCTTCGAAGTGTCGGGTACCGTCGCCTCCTACGAGCTGACGGCCGCCGAGGAGCCCACGCCCGAGCCCGAACCCGAACCCGAGCCCGAACCCGAGCCCGAACCGGAGCCCGAACCCGAGCCCGAACCGGAGCCCGAACCCGAACCGGAACCGGAACCCGAACCCGAACCGGAACCCGAACCCGAGCCCGAACCGGAACCCGAGCCCGAACCCGAGCCCGAGAGTGAGACGCCCGTTGTATGGATCGTCGTCGGCTGTGTGGCTGCCGCCATCGTCATCGGCGTAGTCGTGTGGGTGCTCGTCCGCCGCAAAAAGTAACCTAACTTAACTTCTTCATTCTCCCTTATACCAGGCGGGCGCCGCGAGGCGTCCGTCTCTTTTGTTGTCTTTCGCGGGAGGATGTGTTATAATTATGGGAAAAGAGGGCGAATGCCCCGAGGAGCGGGATATGACGGAAGTGGTGGCGGCGCTTATATGGCGCGACGGCAGGTTTCTCATCTGCAAGCGGCCCGAGGGCAAGGCGCGGGCGCATTTATGGGAGTTCGCGGGCGGCAAGGTGGAAACAGGCGAAACGCCCGAGGAAGCTCTCGTGCGTGAGTGCCGCGAGGAGCTCGCTCTCGGCGTGCGCGTGGGGGAAAAATTCATGGAAGTGACGCACGCCTACCCCGATCTCACCGTGCATCTGACGCTGTATCATGCCGAAATAACTGCGGGCGAACCGCAGCTCCTTGAACATGAGGAAGTGCGCTGGATCGCCCCTTGCGAGATGGGAGAGTACGCCTTCTGCCCCGCCGATAAGGATATTTTGCGCGAGATAGGGCGGCGTTTCGGCAAAACTCGCTGAAATTCGACAATTTTCTCCCCTTGACGGCCGCTCCCTTTTATGATACGATCATGACGTAACAGGGCGGCAGGAGCGCCGCGAGGAGGTATCAGGCATGAAGGCAAAATCGAAAAGGCTGGCGGTGTGCGCGCTCGCGTGCGCCATGACGGCGGCGGCAGGGGCGGCGCTTCCCCTCGGGGCGCATCGTGCAGACGCGGCGGAAGTATGCTCCGCGAGCGCGGGAGAAGAAGGCGCGATAAATGCCGATCCCCGCGCGCTGTTTGCCTATCTTACGTTCAAGCTGGAGGGCTCGGACGGCGAAGTGCGGGCGATCGTAAAAAACGCATTTACCCTCTTTCCGGGCATCGTCGAGGTGCAGATCGAGCTGTATTCTTCCCGCACGTTCCCCTCCTCCTATGAGGAGATGACGCGGGAGTGCCGCGTCTACATCGGCGATCTCAACCAGGGCAACGAGCTGACGGCGCGGGCGCCGACGGACGGCGAGCAGCGCTATTGGATGGCGCGCGTCACGAGCAAGATCGACAGCAACGGCGAGCAGGAGAAGCTCCTCGGCCCCAAGCTCTTTGACGGAAACGGCACGCTCATCGCATCGTGGGACGAGTGAGCCTTTCTGCGGCACAAAGCAAAAGGACCGCTTCAACGGGCGGTCCTTTTTCATGCGTTCGGTATTTTCCGTTCAGAGCCGTTCGCGTGCTTTCTTTGAAAGAAGAGGCGGGAAAAATTGCCGCATTTTCGCACATATAAGGGAATTTTAACAGAAATATCACAAAAACCGATGGCCTGCGGGCGGGCTTTTGGCCGCATTGCGTTTGACATCACTTTTTTGCCGCGCTATAATAGTAACGGTTTCGGGGAGCCCTGCGGGGCTTTTCGCGGACACAGTTTCGGGGAGCCCTGCGGGGCACTCGCGAACACAGTTTCGGGGGCGGCGCTGTCTCCCCCGGGAGGAGGAACTATGAGCAAAAAACGCACTGCGGTCTTTGTCATCGTGACGGCGGTCGTCATCGCGGCGCTCGCCACGGGCATCATCCTCACGGACGGGCTGTACGAAAAGGCGGGCTCCGTCAACGAGACGATGCAGGACGCCGTTCTGCACGAGGGCGATAAGATAAGCCTTTTCGGTATGCAGGTCAACCCCGCCCTCATCTCGGGCTTTGTCGTCACGGGCATCCTGCTCCTCTTTGCGGCGATCGTGCGCATCTTCGTCATCCCCAAGTTTTCCTATATCCCGAATAAGTTCCAGCTGCTTTTAGAGCAGGCGGTGGGGATGTTCGAGGGGCTCGCAAGGAACAACAGCCCGCACCGCAACAACTTTTTGGGGGCGTACCTCTTTGCCGCGGGGGCATACATCTGCATCGGCACCCTCTTTGAACTTTTAGGCATCCCCTGGGTGACGGCGGCGGGAGCATCCCTTTCGCTGCCCGCGCCCCTTGCCGACATCAACGGCGCCATCATGATGGGCTGTCTTTCCTATCTCGTCATCCTCTCGGGCGGCATCCTCTCTAACGGCTTCCGCGGCGTGGGGCGCACCTTGAAGGAGTTCTCGCTGCCCATCTCCATGAGCTTCCGTCTCTTCGGCGCGCTTTTGTCGGGGCTGCTCGTCACCGAGCTCGTCTACTCTTATTTGGCGCTCTCCTTCGTGCTGCCCGTCATCGTGGGCGTGCTCTTTACCATTCTGCACGCACTCATCCAGACGTACGTCCTCACCATGCTCACGGCGCTCTTTTACGGCGAAGTGAGCGAGCCGCCCGTCCTCAAACCCAAAAAACAAAAGAAAATCAAAGTCCCTTCGGAGGTCACATCCAAATGAAACAGTTCATATCCCTGAAAAGAATCGTCTTTTCCGTCTGCATCGTCTTAGCTCTCCTTGCCGCCGCCCTTATTACAACGGGGCTTGTGATGAACGCGGACGCGCCCGCCGACGGACATGCCATCGTCGCCGAGGCGGAGGAAGTCACGGAGCCCGCAGAGCCCGAGGTTTCCGCCGAGGAAGCGGAAGGGGAGAATTCGGACGGCAACAAGGCGCTTGCCGCCGGGCTCGCCGTGGGCCTTGCCGCCGCCGCGGGCGCCGTCGCCATGGGCATCGCCGTCGCCAAGAGTTCGGAAGCGACCGCCCGCCAGCCCGAGGCAGAGGGCAAGATCCGTTCCTCGCTGATGCTCGGCCTCGTCTTCATCGAGACGGCGATCATCTACGCCCTCATCGTCGCCATCCTCATCATCTTCGTCCTGTAAAAGGAGGCAGCCATGCTGTACAGTATCGCGGCTGTGCCGCTGAATATCGATTGGCAGCAGATATTGCTGCACCTTCTTAATTTCGTCATCCTCTTTGCGGGGCTGTACCTGCTCCTCTATAAGCCCGTCAAGGCGTTCATGAAGAAGCGGCAGGATCACTACGCCGAGATGCAGAAGAACGCCGAGGAGCAGAACGCCGCGGCGGACAGGGCGCGCAGCGAGTACGAAGGAAAGCTCGCCGCCGTCGACCGCGAGATCGAGGAAAAGCGCGCGGCAGCCAAGAAGGAGCTCGACGGCTACGAGCAGATGCGCAAGAACGCCGCCGAGGAGGAGGCGGAGGCCATCCTCAACGAGGCAAAGAAGAAGGCCGCCGAGGAAAAGCGCCATGCCTTGCGCTCGGCGCGGCGGGAAATTTCCGCCCTCGTCTCCAACGCGACGGAAAAGCTCGTTTTGAAGGAGACGGCGCAGGAGGCCTACGATCAGTTCCTTGCGGCGGCGGATAAGGCGAAGAGATCCGAGGAGCCCCGACAATGAGCCGCACCGCCTATCTCTATGCCGCCCAGCCGCCGACGAGCGAGCAGGAGGCGCGCTTTCTCGCCTTTTTGCAGGAGCGCTACGGCGAGGAGTTCACGCTCGAATACCGCGAGAGCAAGGCGTATTCGGGTGGCTTCCGCCTCGAAGTGGGGGCGGAGGTCTACGATTGGAGCCTGAGCGGGAGATTCCGCCAGCTCAAAGATACCCTCATGCAGGCCATCGGCGAGAGCGGGGATATCATCCCCCTCCTCAAAGAGCGGCTGGAAAATTGGACGCCGCAGGCGCTTGCCGAGGAGATCGGCACCGTTTCCTCGGTGGGGGACGGCATCGCCGAAGTGAGCGGGCTCGAACACGCCGAATACGGCGAAATTTTGCTCTTTTCGGGCGGCCTCCGCGGCATGGTGCAGGCGCTGCGGCCGGGCAGCGCGGGCTGTATCCTCTTCGGCGACGAGAGCGCCGTTACGGAAGGGAGCGCCGTGCGCCGCACTAAGCGGCGGGCGGGCATGCCCGTGGGCGAGCGCTTCTTGGGGCGCGTCGTGGGAGCGCTCGGCGATCCCATTGACGGCATGGGCGAGATCATGGCGGAGGGCTACCGCCCCGTCGAGGCGCCCGCGCCCCCGATCATCGACCGCCAGCCCGTCATAAAGCCCCTTGAAACGGGCATCCTTTGTATCGACAGTATGTTCCCCATCGGCAGGGGGCAGCGCGAACTCATCATCGGCGACAGGGGCACGGGCAAGACCGCCATCGTCCTCGACGCCATCCTCAATCAGAAAGACAAGAACGTCGTCTGCATCTACGTCGCCATCGGGCAGAAGGCGAGCTCGGTCGCCCGCCTTGTGGAGACGCTCCGCTCGCACGGCGCCATGGAGTACACCATCGTCGTCAACGCTTCGGCAGGGGAGCCCGCTTCCCTGCAATACATCGCCCCCTATGCGGGCTGCGCCCTCGGCGAGTACTTCATGGAGCGGGGGAGGGATGTGCTCATCGTCTATGACGATCTTTCAAAGCACGCCGTCGCCTACCGCGCATTGAGCCTGCTCCTCGGGCGCTCCCCGGGGCGCGAGGCATACCCCGGCGACGTCTTTTACCTCCATTCCCGCCTTTTGGAGCGGGCGGCGCACCTTTCCGAGGCGCGCGGCGGCGGCTCCATGACCGCCCTTCCCATCGTGGAGACGCAGGGCGGCGACGTCTCCGCCTATATCCCCACCAACATCATCTCCATCACCGACGGGCAGATCTTCCTCGAAAGTTCGCTCTTCTTTGCGGGCCAGCGCCCCGCCGTCAACGTGGGGCTCTCCGTCTCGCGCGTGGGCGGCGACGCCCAGACCGAGGCGATGAAGCGCGCCGTGGGCACGCTGCGCCTCGACCTTGCCCAATACCGCGAGATCGAAGTGTTCACCCAATTTGCGAGCGATCTTGACGAGGCGACGAGGAGCCAGCTCGAATACGGCAAGGGGCTGATGATGCTGCTTCGCCAAAAGCAGTCCAGCCCCATCCCCCGCCACAGGCAGGTATTCACGCTCATCGCCGCCCTCCGCCATGTGATGCAGAAGGTGGAGCCCGAAAAGCTTTCCGCCTTCACCGGGGAGCTTCTGACCTATCTCGAACACGCCGCGCCCGAGATCGCCGAGGGCATCCGCCAGGAGGGCAGGCTCTCCCCCGAGGACAGGGCGCGCATCGAGGCGCTGTGCGATCAGTTCCTTTGTGACCGCCGCGCCCGCACGGAGGAAGCGTAAATGGCGGGGCTCAAGGAGATCAAGTCGCGCATGGAGAGCGTGCGCGATACACAGAAGATCACGCAGGCGATGTATCTTATCGCCTCCGCCAAGATGCGCAAGGCCAAGGAGGAGCTCGACCGCACCCGCCCCTTCTTCAACGCCGTGCAGGCGGAGATCAAGCGCATCTTCCGCACGGACGCCAAAGTGGAGGACCGCTACTTCTATCCCCTCGAGGGCAAGCTCCCCGAAGGGACGGTGGGGTGCCTCGTCATCACGGCGGATAAGGGCCTTGCGGGGGCGTACAATCAGAACGTCATCAAGGCCGCCGTGGAGCTGCTCAACGAATACCACGGCAATACCGAGCTCTTTGTGGTGGGGGAGTACGGGCGGCAGTACTGTCTGCGGCACGGCATCCCCATCCGAAGGAGCTTTTTGTACACGGCGCAGAACCCCACCATGCCGCGCGCGCGGGAAATTTCCACCGTGCTCCTCGAGGGATTCGACGAGGGGCGGCTGAAAAAGATCTTCGTCGTCTATACCGATATGAAGAACGGCATGGAGGCGGAGGTGCGCGTCACGCGCCTTCTTCCCTTCCACCGCTCGCAGTTCTCCTCCGACCGCCCCGCGGAAAAGACGGAGTTTGAGTTCCAGCCCGACCTTCGCACCGTGCTCGACAGCATCATTCCGAGCTATCTTTCGGGATTCATCTACAGCGCTCTCCTCGACAGCTTCTGCTGCGAGCAGAACGCCCGCATGACGGCGATGGACTCGGCAAACCGCAACGCGCAGGATATCCTCGATACGCTGCGCGTACAGTACAATCATGTGCGCCAGGGAGCGATCACGCAGGAGATCACCGAGGTCTCGGCGGGCGCCCAGGCGCAGAAGGGAGGCAGCGTATGACGAAAGGCGTCATCGTGCGCGTCGAGGGTTCGGTCGTCGACGTCGCGTTTGAACAGGGAAAATTGCCGCGCATCCGCGAGGCGCTCACCGTCTGTCCGGGCGGAAGGCGGCTCGTCATGGAGGTCGCGCGGCACGTCGAGGGAAATGCCGTCCGCTGCATCATGCTGGGCGGCAGCGAGGGCCTTGCGCGCGGCATGGAAGTCGTTGCCGAGGGCAGGAGCATCGAGGTGCCCGTCGGCGAGGGGACGCTGGGCAGGATGTTCAACGTCCTCGGCGAGCCCATCGACGGCGGCGATCCCGTCGAGACGGAGGAGCATTGGTCCATCCACCGCAGCGCGCCCTCCTTCGAGGAGCAGTCGCCCGCCGTGGAACTGTTTGAGACGGGCATCAAGGTCGTCGACCTTCTGGAACCCTATCCCAAGGGCGGCAAGATCGGCCTCTTCGGCGGCGCGGGCGTGGGAAAGACGGTGCTCATCCAGGAGCTCATCCACAACATCGCGACGGAGCACGGCGGATATTCCATCTTCACGGGCGTCGGCGAGCGCAGCCGCGAGGGCAACGACCTCTGGCTGGAAATGAAGGAGAGCGGGGTCCTCAATAAGACGGCGCTCGTCTTCGGGCAGATGAACGAAGCGCCCGGCGTGAGGATGCGCACGGCGCTCACGGGGCTCACGATGGCGGAATACTTCCGCGACCGCGAGGGCAAGGACGTCCTTCTCTTCATCGACAACATCTTCCGCTTCGTGCAGGCGGGCAGCGAAGTTTCGACGCTCCTCGGGCGTATGCCCTCCGCCGTCGGCTACCAGCCCACCCTCGCGCAGGAGATGGGGGCGCTTCAAGAGCGCATCGCCTCCACGCGGAGCGGCTCCGTCACCAGCGTGCAGGCGGTGTATGTGCCGGCGGACGACCTTACAGACCCCGCCCCCGCCACCACCTTCTCTCACCTCGATGCGACCACCGTTTTGAGCCGCCGCATCGCCGAGCAGGGCATCTATCCCGCCGTCGATCCCCTCGAATCGACCTCCCGCATCCTCGAGGAGGACGTCGTGGGCAAAGAGCACTATTCGATCGCCCGCCGCGTGCAGGAGACCTTGCAGAAATACAAGGAATTGCAGGACATCATCGCCATCCTCGGTATGGAGGAGCTGAGCGAGGAGGACCGCCTCACCGTCGCGCGTGCCAGGAAGATGCAGCGCTTTTTGTCCCAGCCCATGCACGTCGCCGAAAAGTTCACGGGCATGAAGGGCGTCTATGTGCCGCTCGAAGAGACCTTAAAGGGCTTTGCCGCCATTTTGAGCGGCGAGGCGGACAGCCTGCCCGAGGCCGCTTTCTTCAACGTGGGCACGCTCGAGGACGTCTTCGAGAAGGCGAAAAAGCTGCGCACGGGAGGCAAGTGATGTTCCCCCTCCATGTACTGACGGCGATGGCGCCCTTCTACGAGGGGATGTGCGCCTCCCTCATCATCCCCACGGTGGACGGGCGCTACGGCGTTTTGTCCGGCCACAGCGATACCATCTGCGCCGTGGTGCCGGGGGAGCTGTATATCCTCCTGCCGAACGGCGAACGCCTCGTCGCCGCCGTGGCGGCAGGCATCATGAAGGTGGAGAAGGGGGACGTGCTCGTCCTCGTCGACTCCGCCATCCGCCCCGAGGACATCGATACAGACCGCGCCCGCCGCATGGCAGACGACGCCCGCGAGCAGCTGCTGCAAAAGCAGAGCATCGAGGAATACCGCGCCGCCCAGGCCCGCCTCGCCCGCGCCCTCGCCCGCCTCTCGGTGCGCGCCAAATATATGGGCGACTGACATATCAAAGAAACGGACCCCGCGCTCTGCCGCGGGGTCTGGTTTATCGGCAGATCTCAGTAAATTGTAATTGACAAAAGGTCAAAAAAGGAGTATAATCTCTTTAACGGAATATCTGCACGGGGCAAGGAGCAAAAAATCATTTTTGGGCGGGAAGCCGCTTGTTTTTACACCGTTTTTACAACTTTGTGCAGATTTTGTTACAAGTATGCCTTAAACTTGTGGTGGGGACGTTCGTCCGCGCCGCAGGGAAGGATAAAACACCGTGCGGCGCGCTGTTCGCCGCACACGATAAGGAGACGATATGAAGATCGGTATGCTGACAAGCGGCGGCGACTGCCCGGGGCTCAACGCCGTCATGCGCGCTTTCACGAGGTTTGCTTTTGCCAACCTGCCCCGTCCGGAGATCCTGGGCTTTAAGGACGGCTACACGGGTCTCATCGAAAATAACTTCATCCCCATCGGCGAGCATTTTTTCGACGATCTCCTCTACACGGGGGGCACCGTTTTGGGCAGCATCCGCCAGCCCTTCAAGAACATGGCAGACCCCGCGGAGGACGGCGTCTCCAAGCTCGACAGGATGGTGGAAAATTACCGCCGCCTGGGGCTCGACTGCCTGATCGCTTTGGGCGGCGCGGGCACGCACAAGACGGCAGCCATGCTCTCTGCCGAGGGATGCAGCGTCGTCGGCCTTCCCAAGACCATCGATAACGACATCTGGGGCACGGAGTTCACCTTCGGCTTCGATACGGCGGCGGAAGTTGCCGCAAAGTGCGTGCGCGATATGCACGCCACCGCCAACAGCCACGGCAGGACCATCCTCGTCGAAGTGATGGGCAACAAGACGGGCTGGCTCTCTTTGTACGCCGCCGTCGCGGGGGGTGCGCACGCCTGCATCCTGCCCGAGTTCCCCTACGATGAAAACGCCCTTGCCGAGTTCGTCGCCCGCCGCCGCGAAGGGGGTGCGCGCTACGACGTCATCGTCGTCGCCGAGGGCGCCATGACGAAGGAGGAGAGCGAGTGGAAGCGCAAGGAGATGGTGCTGCGCCGCAAGGAGCAGGGCTATTCGACGGCGACTTCGCGCATCGCCCGCACCATCGAGAACCGCACGGGTGCCGAGGCGCGCGTGCAGGTCATCGGCTATCTGCAGCGCGGGGCGGAGCCCAACGCGCACGACAGGGCGCTGTGCACCATGATGGGCGCCTACGCGGGCGAGCTCGTCCGCAACGGTAAGTTCGGCGTCACCGTGGCGGTGGAGGGCGGCAGGATCACCTACAATTCCCTTGCCGACATCGCGGGCCGCACCAAGTTCATCACGCCCGAGAATCCCATGTATTTGGCGGCGAGGACGACGGGCATCTACTTCGGAGACTAACTTCCCCGCGAAGGATATGCGGCGCAATACTTTGTCGCGCTGCGGCAACTTTCGGTCACTTACTCCTTAGTAAGCTCCCTCAAGTTTTCCTCGCTCTTCTCGTCTTGCTTGCATCTTCTTCGCGGACGATATGCGGCGCAATACTTTGTCGCACCTGATAAAAACACATTTCGGTCAAAAGGACTTTTCCTATGAGATACGCAGTCATCGACATCAGCGCGAGCAGTCTCTCCCTGCTCGTGGCGGACATCAACGGGGAGCTTTCGGTGCAGTTCACCGACCGCGAGACGCTCTCCGTCCTGCACTATGCAGAGGGGAGGAAACTTTCGGCGCGCGGCATCAAGAAGGTGGCCGACGGCCTCAAACGCCTCAAAAACGTGGCGGTCAAGTACGGCGCGGAGAAGTGCTATGTCATCTCCACCGCCTCCGTGCGCAACTTTGAAAACTATGCGGAGGTAGAGGCCGCCCTCAAAGAGCTTGCGGGCGTCGAACTCAACCTTTTAAGCGGCGAGGAGGAGGCGTTCTGCGACCTCACCGCCAACAGCGGCGCGCCCGAAAACAGCCTGCTCATCGATATCGGCGGCGGCTCCATCGAAGTGTGCGATCCCGCGGGCGCGGGCTCCTCGGCATTCCTCGACTACGGCACCATCGGCTTGAAGCGCAAGTTCGTCAAGCATACCCATCCCGACGAGCAGGAGGCGGTGCGCATCCGCCGTCACGTCAAAAAGTCGCTCGAAAAGCTCGCCTTCGGCGCACCCGGGGAGTACGAGTCCGCGCTTCTCTTAGGTCCCGTCGATCACGCCATCTGCGAGATGTATATGGACCGCTACGGCATCAAGGGGGAACCCGTTGAGCTTGAGTACGACAAGCTGAAGAAGCTGCGCAACTTCCTGCTCTCCTCCTCCAAGCGGAGCCTGCTCATCGTCAAGATAGCGCCCGAGCGCATGGATACCTTCGTCACCTCGGTGGTCGCCCTCTGCGCCGTGCTCAAATATTACGGCATCGAGCGCGCCGTGCGCTCGCCCTACGGCGTCAAGGAAGGGTACCTCCTCCTCGTTGCCAAGGGGGGACGGGAGGACAGGGAGACGCCCCTTGAGGCCGCACCCTCTTTAAGGGCCGTCCCCGCCGCAGAACAGGCTCAGTCCGAAGAGCAAACCAAGAACGAGAACAGCTAAAACAGCGAAAAAATAAAAGGGGCTAACATGGCAAGATCACCCGAATCGCCCATCAAGGGCATCTATTGCAACCGAGAGTACAGCTGGCTGCTCTTTAACCGCCGCGTGCTCGACCAGGCTTCCGACCGCACCAACCCGCTCCTCGAGCGCTGCAAGTTCCTCGCGATCTTCCAGAGCAATCTTGACGAGTTCTTCATGGTGCGCGTGGGGAGCCTGCTCAACGAAAAGCGGCTCGCCCCCGAAGCGCGCGAGAACAAGACGCAGCTGACGGCGGAGGAGCAGCTCGAAGTCATCCTCGCTAAGGTCAAGGAGCTGTACAAAGTGAGCGCCTCCGTCTATCAGACCATCTCAAAGGAGCTCAATGCCCGCGGGGTGCGCCTCATGCGCCCGCACGAGCTCTCTCCCCGCAAGCGCACGCTCTGCCTCAACTACTTCCTCTCGGCGGTGCTGCCGCTGCTCTCTCCCATGGTGCTCGACGCCAAGCACCCGCTCATCCGCTTCGAGAACCAGCACATCTACCTCGTCTACGAACTGCTGCGCGACGGCAGGCCGATGATCGGCGTCATGGCGGTGCCTTCCTCTGCCGAACGCCTCTTCCGCATCCCGGGCGGCAGAAAGACCAACCTCATCACGCTTGAAGACCTCGTCTCCGAGTTCGGCACGCTCGCCTTCCCGGGCTACACCGTCGTCTCCAAGACGCTGCTGCGCGTCACCCGCAACGCCGATTTCGACACCAGCGTGGACGACACCGACCTCGAGCACGATTTCGACTTCTCCTCCTACATGAAGCGCAAGGTGGAGAACCGCTCCCGTCAGGACGCCGTACGCGTGGAGATCGATAAGAGCGCGGGCGCGGTCAAGTCCTTCCTGCTTGAAAATCTCGACCTCAAAAAGCAGTACTGCTTCAAGGTGGAGAGCTACATGGACTACAAGTTCCTCTTCTCCCTCGAGCGCTACTTCACGGAAGCGGAGCTTAGCGATCTGCGCTATTCGCCCTTCAAGGGGCGCGTTTCCGAGGACCTTTTGCCCCCGCAGAGCCTCATCACCCGCGTCAAGGAGGGGGATGTCTTCCTCTCCTATCCCTACGACAGCATGGACCCGCTCATCCGCCTTCTCAACGAGTGCGCGGAGGACAAGCGCGTCGTCTCCATCAAGATCACCATCTATCGCCTCGACCGTCATTCCCGCATCGTGGAGGCGTTGAAGCGCGCCAGCGAGAACGGCAAGGAAGTCACCGTCGTCATCGAGCTGTGCGCCCGCTTCGACGAGGAGAACAACATGTATTTTGCTTCCGTCTTGAAGGAGGCGGGCTGCACCATCATCTACGGGATGCAGAACTTCAAAGTGCATTCCAAGATCATCTCCATCCTCTTGTCCGACCACGGGAAGATCGGCTACATCACCCACCTCGGCACGGGCAACTACAACGAAAAGACGAGCAAGCAGTACACCGACCTCAACGTCATCACGGCGGACGAGGAGATCGGCGAGGACGGCGCGGCGTTCTTCCGCAACGTCGCTATCTGCAATACGGAGTACGACTACAAGCGTCTGCTCATCGCCCCCGAAGGATTAAAGAAGGGGCTCATCGAGCGCATCGAAGGGCAGATCGCCCTCGCACGGGAGGGGAAGCCTGCCTTCATCACCGCCAAGATGAACTCGCTCACCGATAAGGAGCTCATCGATAAACTTGTCGAAGCGGGCAAGGCGGGCGTCAAAGTGCGCCTCATCGTGCGCGGCATCTGCTGCCTCGTGGCGGGCATCGAGGGGGAGACGGAAAACATCTCCGTCATCTCCATCGTGGGCAGATTTTTGGAACACTCCCGCGTCTACTGCTTCGGCGAGGGGGAGGAGATGGAGATGTATATCTCGAGCGCCGACCTCATGACCCGCAACACCAACAAGCGCGTGGAGATCGCAACGCCCGTCCTCGACAAGACGATAAGACGGCGCATCTACAATATCTTGGAGACGATGTTTTCGGACAACGTCAAGGCGCGGAAGCTCCTGCCCGACGGCAGCTATGCGCCCGCCGAACGCGAAGGGGAACCCCTCGACGCGCAGGACTACTTCCTTCATCATGTGATGTAACATACGGCAAAAAAACAGAGGAAGCGCACGGCTTCCTCTGTTTTTTTGTTGGGGCGCACCGCGGAATAAATCGCGGCGCGCCCGTGCTTTTTGTGCTTTGAAAGCGTCAGATCTTCATGGCGACGTCCCACGCGCGCCAGATGACGGTGCGAAGATTTCCCACTTCCTTGCAGTCGCCCACATATTTCGCGCCCTTGAGTTCGAGCGGGGCGGGCGTATAGCCGACGGAAGTCACCACGGTGTCCGCGGCGATCTTCACCTCGTTGCCGTTCTTCTCTTTGACGACGACGTACCCCTCGCCCACTTCTTTCACCGTGCTCTCGAGGTGCACTTCCACTTTATGGAGAGCGAAGTATTCGCGGAGATAGGAGGAATTGGCAAGGCACACGCCCTTGACGGCGATGAGGTCGTCCTTCATCTCCACGATGACGGGCGTCTTGCCCTTGAGGTGGGCGTCAAGGGCGATCTCGCAGCCCGTGAGCCCGCCGCCGATGACGACGACCTTATCCCCCACGGGGGCGCCGCTCAAATAGTCGCACGCCTCGATGCACTTGTCCGCTCCCTTGACGGGCACCCGCTTGGCGGTCGCGCCCGTCGCCACCACGATCGCATCAAAGCCCGTCAAAGCGTCGGTGGGTCTCACTTCGGTACTAAAGCGGATGTCTATTTTAAGGTCTTGCATCTGCTTTTCGTACCATTTGAGGAGGGCCTTGTCGGCGCTCTTGAACTGCGGGGCGGCAGCCGCCGTGAACACGCCGCCCAAAGAGCCCGACTTTTCAAAGATGGTGGGCTTGTGCCCGCGCAGGGCGAGCACGCGCGCCGTCTCCATGCCGCCGATGCCGCCGCCCACGATGGCGACTTTCTTTTGCTTTTTGGCGGGCTCGATCTTATATTTCTTGGACTGCATGGTCTCGGGGTTGAGGGCGCAGCGCGCCATGCCCGCGTTGTCGTGCAGCGTCTGATCGTTGGCGACGCCCTTGTAGTGCGCCATGTTGAAGCAGCCGTTGTGGCAGTGGATGCAGGGGCGGATGTCCTCCTCCCTGTCTTCGAGCGTCTTGGTGATCCACTCGGGGTCGGCGAGGAACTGCCTGGCAACGCCCATGCCGTCGATCTCGCCCCGTCCGACGGCTTTGGCTGCCGTCAGGGTGTCCATCTTGCCCGCGCAGACGACGGGGATGTCGACGAACTTTTTGATGTGCCTGACTTCCTCGAGGTTGCAGTTCTCGGGCATATATGCGGGCGGATGCGCCCAATACCAGGCGTCGTAGGTGCCGTTGTCGCAGTTGAGCATATCATAGCCCGCATCCTGCAAATATTTGGCGGCGCGCTCGCTCTCCTCCATGTCGCGGCCCACTTCGGTGTACTCCTCGCCGGGCAGCGCCCCACGGCAGAAGCCCTTTGTTTTGGAGAGGACGGAATAGCGCAGCGAGACGGGGAAGTCCTCGCCGCACGCCTCCTTGATGGCCTTGACGATCTCCACGGGGAAGCGGTAGCGGTTTTCAAAGCTGCCGCCGTACTCGTCCGTGCGCAGGTTGGTGTACTTCATCGTGAACTGATCGAGAAGGTACCCCTCATGCACGGCATGGATCTCCACGCCGTCCACGTCGGCGTCCTTCAAGAGCTTGGCGGTCTTTGCAAAGGCTTCGACCATCTCCCTGATCTCCTCTTTGGTGAGGGGGCGGGAGATGCAGCTCTCCTCCCAGCGGTTGGGGGTGGCGCTGGCGCTCGCGGTGAGGTAGGAAACGTCTAAAACGGGCTTCAAGGCGATGGCGAGCGCCCTATTGTGCAGCGCCTTTACCATGATGTCGTTGATGGCGAGAGATCTTCCGAAGCCCGCCGTCAGCTGCACAAAGAGCTTGGCGCCCGTCTTGTGGAACTCCTTCATGAATTCCTTGAGCTTTTCATATTTTTTCGTGCCCTCGTACAGCCACTTGCCGAAGAGGATATCGCGGATGGGGGCGATGCCGGGCAAAATGAGGCCCACGTTCTCTTTGGCGCGGTCTAAAAGGAATTTGGCGGCCTCCTCGTCGAAGTGGTTGGGCTCCATCCAGCCGAAGATGGAAGTGCCGCCCATCGAGGTCATGACGAATCTGTTCTTGATCTCGCACTTGCCTATTTTCCAGCTCGTCAGAAGGGGTGCATACTGTTCATTCATGTGCATTCATGCTCCTTTATAAGATATTTACGGTGCCGTCTTCGAGGACTTCCAGCGTATCCCCCGTCTTCACGGTCTTCAAGAACTCCTCGCCGAGTTGATCAACGGCGATGACGCTGCTCCCTTCCCACACTCTTGCAAGCACGATGCCGCTCGCCGCCAGCGAGTCGATGTGCTCGGAAAAGAGGAAGCAGGCGGGGGCGATGTGCATGGCGCACACCGTCTGGATGACGAGCCCGCCCGTCGTCGAGCCGATGGTCACGGGCAGGCACAGCGCCTTCCCCGTGAGGCATTTGCCGAATAAGTCTGCATTATTTTGATCGGAGGCGATGACCTCCTTGGCGTTCTTCAAGGCGCTCTTTTGAAAGGTCGCGAGGGTATTCACGCCCTGATGCGAGACGACGGCCTCGCCCTTCCACTTGCCGCCCGCCAGCACCCTGCCCCGGAATGACTTCATCTTATACGCCCTCCTTTCCCGAAAGGATGTTGACGATCTTCTCGTCCTTACAATAGCGCGCCACCGAATAGGTACGCAGCTTGTTGGAGTTGGTGAGGATGGCCTTGCCCTTGGTGAGGGGATTGTTGGTGTACATCAGCGGGCAGATGCTCGAAAGCTTGACGCCCATCGCGGTGAGCTGCCCGTATTCGGGCGTTTTTTTGAACTTTTGGGCTACCTGCGGCGCGGCGGTCATCACCGTGCGCACCTTCACCTTCTTCCTCCCCGTCTCCTTTAAGGCGGCGGCAAGGGCGTGCGTCCAGCCCATGAGCTGTCCGTATGTAAGGTGCGGGCAGCCGATAAAGCAGAGCGCGGGTTTCGCGTCCTTGTTTTTCCACATCACGGGGTAGCTGTTGTAGACGCGCTCGAGCTCTCTATCGTCGATGACGTACTCTTTGGCGTCCTCCGTGATGAGGCTTTCGCCCAGCTCCTTCGCTTCGGGGGTGAGGCGGTCGATGTGATAGAGCCCCACGGCGCCGTTGGAGGCGGTCGCCGCGCCGAAGTCTTTCAGGTACGCGCACGTCTCCTCGTTGAGCTCCTCGCCTAAGAAACGGTCGAGGCCGAAGACATAGGGCACGTCCTCCGTCACCTTCATGCCGATGGCGCTGCCCAAGATCTGCGCTTCGGGCTTCTTCGTCGTGCGCACATACACCTTCCACGTCGCCTTTCTTCCCTCGTCGGTGACGAGCCCGAAATAGGGCACCCAGCCGACGATGCTGCCGAAGAGGTCGATCATGCCGCTGTTGCGGTTGCAGCGCGCGCCCAAGACGGAGTTGGCATACACGACGGCGCTGCTCTCCGCCCAGGAGAGGACGTCGCCCTTTCTCGGTACATTGTTGACTTCGGGCAGGTACGCCGTGCAGGTAAAGGCGTCCTTATCGCGCAGGCCTACGGAAAGGAGCTGCTGTTCGTACTCCTCCTGCTTGCCGTACATGACGGCAAAGGCGATCTTTTCTAAGGGGCTGCACTTGACGTTGCGGTAGTCGAGCGGGCGGGGATCGACGGTGAACTTGCCGATCGTATGCACGTTCGCGCGGATGAGCTCGTCCATCGTCGCAAAGAGCGGCTTCATCAGCGAGATGCCGAAGCTGGTGACAAAGTGCCCCTCGGGGTGCGTCACGGGCACCAGCTTCTCCGCGCCGAAGATATCGCCGTACATGACGATGGTCCTCATCACTTTGGCGAGCGTTTCGCCCCTCTTGCCGTCGAGCACGGCCTGCTGTTCGGGGGTCAGCTGCATATCCATCC
The DNA here is from genome assembly GCA_944363045.1 of uncultured Clostridia bacterium. GTDB lineage: Bacteria > Bacillota > Clostridia > Christensenellales > Borkfalkiaceae > Gallimonas. The sequence goes on from CALVTT010000019.1 coordinate 24,122, forward strand.
TCCTTTCGTTATATCCCGTGATTTTCATAATAGTATATTAGAATATCACAAGTCAAGTATAACACAAGTGCCCCGCCTTTTCAAGAGGGGAGGGGGAAATATTTGCCCGTGTGAGCAAATTTTCACGCAAATGGCTTGACAAGTGCGTGCATACCGTATATAATCAATATGCACAGTTGAGGAGGAGAACGTGTATATCCGCATCGACAATCAGAGCAATGCGCCCATCTATGCGCAGATCGCGGAGGCGGTCAGGCGGGCGGTCGCGGGCGGGGAGCTCAAGGCCGACGAGCCGCTCCCTTCCATCCGCAGCCTTGCAAAGGACCTGCGCATCAGTGTCATCACCACCAAGCGCGCCTACGAGGAGCTCGAAAAGGAGGGCTACATCTACACCGTGGCGGGCAAGGGGTGCTTTGTCTCGCCGCGCAACAGCGAGCTCGTGCGCGAGGAGCGCTTGAAGGAGATGGAAGGCCATCTCGCGCGCGCCGCCGAGTTGGCGCGGCTTTGCGGGCTCTCGCGCGAGGAGCTCCAAGAGATCGTCGAAATGTTTTGGGAGGACGGACAATGAACGCCATCGAAATACGGGGCATCACCAAACGGTATCAAAACTTTACGCTCGGGCCACTCGATCTGACGCTGCCCGAGGGCTGCATCATGGGGCTCGTGGGGGTGAACGGCGCGGGCAAGACGACGCTCTTCCGCCTGCTCCTGAATATGAGCGAAAGAGACGGCGGCACGGTGCGCCTTTTGGGGCAGGACGCCGAGGGCAACACCGCCGTCAAGGAGGAGCTGGGCGTCGTTTTGGAGAGCGCGGGCTTTCCCGCCCTCCTCACCCCGCGCGAGATCGGCAGCTTTCTGAAAGGCTGCTATTCCCGATGGGACGAGAAGCGGTACGAGGAGCTTCTTGCCCGCTTTAACGTGGGCAGGGAGGAGTATTCGGCGCTCTCGCGCGGCATGAAGATGAAGCTGCTGCTCGCGGCGGCGCTCTCGCACTCGCCCAAACTGCTGCTCCTCGACGAGGCGACGAGCGGGCTCGACCCCGTGGCGCGGCAGGACATTTTGGATATTTTAATGGAATTTACGCGCGACGAGCATCATTCCGTGCTCTTTTCCTCGCATATAGCAGACGATCTGGAGAAGGTGTGCGACTATGTCACCTTCCTGCACGGCGGCAAGGTGCTCCTCTCGGAGGAGAAGGACGCGCTCTTGGAGGAATACGGCGTTTTGAACTGCCGCGAGGAGGAGTTTGCGGCTCTGCCTCGGGGCACGGCAGTCGCGGCGCAGCGCTCGCCCTACGGCGTCACCGCCGTGGTGCGGCTCAAAGGGCTCCCGCAGGGGGCAAACGTGCAGCGCGTGGGGCTGGAAGATCTCTTCCGCGCGCTCGTCAAAGAGGAGGAACGCTCATGAAAGGACTGCTGAAAAAGGATCTGCTGCTGGCGGTCAAGACGTACAAGATCGTCTTTTTCGTCAGCATCGTCCTGCTTGCCGTGCGCTTCTTTGCCGAGGAAGTGTCCGTCACCTTCTTCCTGCCCGTGATGTTCGCGGGCATGCTGCCCACCTCCCTCCTCGCCCTCGACGAGCGCGACGGCTGGGACCGCACGGCGGAGATGCTCCCCGTCACGCGGGCTCGGCGCGTGGGCGTCAAGTTCTTGGTGGGGCTGCTCTGCTGGGCGGTGACGACGGCGCTCTCTCTCGCCGCCGAGGCGGGCGCCTCCCTCGTGCAGGGCAATTTTGACGGGGAGAGGCTGCTCATGACGGCGGCGCTCTTTGCCGTCGCGGGGCTTGCCTTCCCCGCCGTCACCCTCACCTTTGCCTTCCGCTTCGGCACCGAGAAGGCGCGCTATCTCTATCTCCTCTTGATGGCGGCGGTGTTCGCGGCGGGCGCGGCGCTCATCGTCCTCCCGCCCGAGGGCTTCTCCTTCCCCCTGTGGGGGAGCATTATCGCCCTCCTCGGCTCCTTCCTCGTCTACGGCCTTCTCTTTCTCCTCTCCGCCGCGCTCTATCAAAAGCGGGAGCTCGCTTAAAGGGGCGGCATAAATCAAAAGCACGGCGCATATCATACCTCGGCTCCCGCAGGGGAGCAAGGGGAGGGGATATGCGCCGGACTATTTTCAAGAGGATATTCTGCGTGCTTTCGGCGGTGCCGTTTTTCGTCGCCGTTTTGGCGGGGCTCGCCTCCTGTAAGGGGGAGAAAGCGCGGCCCTTTTATCAAATTTCCGCCGAGTACGTTCCCGCGGCGGGTATTTTATACGGCGAGATGACCGTCGAAGTGCCCGCGCCCCCCGAAGGAGCGCTGAACGAAGTCAGTTTCGCCCTCTATCCCAACGCCTTCCGCGGGGACGCGCCCTGCCCGCCCCTGCCCGAGGCGTACTTTTCCGCCGCTTACTATGCGGGCGAGAGCTTCGGCTCCGTCGACGTGCGCGAACTGACGGGCGCAAAGGCGTGGGAAGTTTCGGAAGGCGGCGAGGCGCTCATTGTCACCCTCTCCGAACCGCTCGCGGCGGGAGAGCGGGCGCAGCTTTCCATGAAGTTCGAGGTCATGCTGCCGAAGATCAACTTCCGCCTCGGCATCGGCGAGCACACCGTCAACCTGACGCACTTCTATCCCCTGCTCTGCTCATCGCCGCCCGCCTTTTCTTCGCTGGGCGATCCCTTCCCCGCGGAGAGCGCCGACTATCGGCTCTCTCTCACCGCGCCCGCCTCGTACGACATCATCTGCGGCTTTGAGGGCGAGCGGAGCGAAAAGAACGGCCGCGCGACCCTCACCGTGCAGGCGGAGAATGTGCGCGATCTTGCATTCGTCCTCGCCGAGGGCATGACCTGCTCAAAGGGCGAGGCGGCGGGCGTTCCCGTCGAGTATTGGCACTTCCGCAAGGATGCTTCTGAGGAGCTTGCGGCGGCGGAGGGCAGCCTTACCTTCTTTGAGGAGCGCTTCGGGCGCTATGAGTACCCCAAATACGCCGTTGTGGAGACCGATCTCCCCTTCGGCGGCATGGAGCAGACGGCGCTCTCGCTCGTCTCCTCCTCGCTCTCCGCGGGCGACCGCCAAGAGGCAGTCGTGCACGAGACCGCCCATCAGTGGTGGTATGCGATGGCGGGCAGCGACCAGGTTTTGCACGCCTGGCAGGACGAGGGGCTTGCCGAGTATTCGTCGGCGCTCTACTTTGAGGCGGCGGAGGGGGAGGAGGGCTATAAAAATCGCATCGCGGCGGCGGAAAAAAGGTACCGCGCCTTTGTCTCCGTGCGCGAACAGCTCTCGGGCGCGGTGGATACGGCGATGGACCGCCCGCTCTCCTCCTTTGCGGGCGCCTATGAGTACCGCTGCCTCGTCTACGATAAGAGCCTCATCCTCTTCGACCGCCTGCGCGCGGTGCTGGGCGAAAAGAAGCTTTTCTCGGGCCTCAAACGCTACTTCGCGGCAGCAAAGGGGCGCATCGCCCCGCCCGAGGAACTCATTTTGGCTCTTTCTGCGGGCATGGACGCCTCGGGCATCTTCTCCTCCTTCCTCACGGGGACGTGCATCATTTAGGGGCGCCTGTAAAGGGGAAGGCGCCCGCGCGCGGGAGCGGAAAAAAACCTGCAAAAATTTTTCTAAAACGGTTGCCAAATCGCCGCCGATGGGCTATAATAGGAATGATGGCAGAGGAAGTACCGCTTCCCCATGCCGCAGTCTGAAAGGAGAGCAAAAAATGGACGACCCAAATAACCGATGCGTTATGACAACAGGTCACCCTTCTGTGCGCAGAGTCCGCAGGATGCTATTTATGTGAGCAATTTTTTGCCCGCACCATATCGCATTTCCCAGGCGCACAGATGGTTTTTCTGTGCGTTTTTTGCTGCCTTCTTCGGGGAGACCCGAAATCTAACGCAAGGCGGAAATGCTTATGATCAATTACTTCAAGACTGTTCAGGGCCGTATGGAGCGCCTCTCTGCCTATGAGAAGGCGTGCTGGATCGATATGGTCAACCCCTCCGACGACGAGATCGAGGACATCGCGGCGCTCACGGGCATCGACGAGACGCTCTTAAAGGCCGCCCTCGATGAAGAGGAGTCCGCCCGTCTCGAACGGGACGACAACGTCACCATGTGCCTGATGGATACCCCCGTCATCACCGATACCGACGAGGGCGACATCTACGAGACCATCCCTCTCTCCGTGCTCTCCAATAAGGAGTGCCTCGTCACCGTGTGCCTGCGCGGCAACCCCGTGCTCGGCGGCTTTGTCTCCAACCGCGTCAGCGCCGATACGACGAAGGCCACCTCCTTTTTATTGTCCTTCATGATGGGCAACGCCAAGGCGTTCCTCTCCAACCTGCGCCAGATCGATAAGAAGTCGCTGCGCGTTGAGGCAGAGCTGCACCGCTCCATGAAGAATAAAGAGCTCATCCAGCTGCTTTCCCTCGAAAATTCCCTTGTCTACTTCTCGACGGCGTTGAGCGCCACCTACAGCGTCTATACCAAGGTGGGCAGGCTCCCCGCCATTGCCGAGAACGAGGACTATCAGGAACTCTTCGAAGATATCCTCATCGAGGCCAAGCAGGCGTCTGAAATGTGTAACATTTACCGCGACATCCTCTCGGGCACGATGGACGCCTACGCCTCCGTCATCTCCAACAACGTCAACAGCGTCATGAAGCTGCTCGCCGTCATCACCTTCGTCATCGCCGTGCCCACGCTCATCGCGAGCCTCTGGGGCATGAACGTGCCCGTTCCCTTTCAGGGCAACGCATGGGGCTTTTGGATCGTCATCGGCATTTCCGTCGTCCTCAGCATCGTCGCCGCCGTATGGATCGTGCACAACACCAATTCCGTGCGCATCAAGACGCCGCGCCAGGTCAAACACAAGCGCCGCGGCGGAGGAGACCGCTGATGCCTTTATTGCAGTATGTCTGCCCGTCCTGCGGCAAGCAGTTCGACGAGCTCGTAAAAAAATTCGACGAAAAGGTCGTCTGCCCCGCCTGCGGGGCGGAGGCGCGCCGCTCCTATTCGGGGGAGATGTTTACTTCAACGGGCAAACCCCCGCACCATTGCAGCGGCAACTGCAAGACGTGTTCGGGCTGTCGCTAAAGCCGATCTGCGCCCGCACGGCGCGAACTATAAAATACGGCGCGAACTATAAAATATGGTATGGAGAGGGAAGGCGCACGGCCTTCCCTCTTTGCGTATTTTGTGGAGGGGCGCCGCTTTTTCCCCGCATCTTGTGGCGGGCGCCGGAGTGGAAAAAATTTCCGAAAAAATTTCCGAAAAAAGTCAGTTTTTTTTCGAAAAACGCTTGACGAATACATAGAGACGTGCTAATATATGTAAGCTGTCTCGCAAGGGTACGCCCCGGGCGAAAATGCAGCGTTCCGCAGGGTTTGGCGGAACTTCCGAAGATTGACAACTGAATTGCAAGAAAGTAAAACGAGTAAAAGAAAGTAAGGCAAAAGGAAATTCTTTTATAAGAAGGTTAATACGAGATCGCGAAGAAAGACGATTAGTCGGATTTTTTGTGAGAAAGTAGGAACTCTTGTGAAGTTATAGAATTTTTTGTTTTGAGAGACGAGTAGAAAGATCAAGCTACGAAGGGCTCACGGAGGATGCCTTGGTATATGGCGCCGAAGAAGGACGCGGTAAGCTGCGAAAAGCTGCGGGGAGGAGCAAACATCTTAAGATCCGCAGATATCCGAATGAGGGAACTCAGCGCGAGTAATGTCGCGTTACCGTACGATGAACACATAGCCGTACGGGGGGAACCCGGGGAACTGAAACATCTTAGTACCCGGAGGAAAAGAAAGTAAAAACGATTCCGAAAGTAGTGGCGAGCGAAATCGGACCAGCCCAAACCGTCTGTAGAAATACGGGCGGGGTAAGGACCGCAACGAGTGCGAAGGCTCGATAGCCGAACTGTATTGAAAGACAGACCATAGCGGGTGACAGTCCCGTAGGCGAAATCGAGGCGAGTGCGAGCGGTATCCGGAGTACGTCGGGACACGTGGAATCCTGACGGAAGAAATGGGGACCATCCCAAAAGGCTAAATACGACCATATGACCGATAGCGAATAGTACCGTGAGGGAAAGGTGAAAAGAACCCCGGGAGGGGAGTGAAACAGAACCTGAAACCGTGAGCTTACAAGCAGACAGAGCACCATACGCGTGTGATGTCGTACCTTTTGTAGAATGGGCCGGCGAGTTACGATGTGATGCGAGGTTAAGCGATACAGTCGCGGAGCCGAAGCGAAAGCGAGTCTGAATAGGGCGAGAAGTATCTTGTCGTAGACCCGAAACCTGATGACCTAACCATGAGCAGGTTGAAGCAATGGTAAAACGTTGTGGAGGACCGAACACACGCCTGTTGAAATAGTCGGTGATGACTTGTGGTTAGCGGAGAAATTCCAAACGAATCGGGATATAGCTGGTTCTCCTCGAAATAGCTTTAGGGCTAGCCTCGTAAGAGATTACCGCAGGTAGAGCACTAAATGGCCTAGGGGGCTTCACGGCTTACCGAAGCTTATTAAACTCCGAATGGCGGATATTTGATGTACGGGAGTCAGACTGCGACAGACAAGTGCCGTAGTCAAAAGGGAAACAGCCCAGATCCACAGCTAAGGTCCCAAAGTACAAGTTAAGTGGGAAAGGATGTGAAATTGCACAGACAACCGGGATGTTGGCTCAGAAGCAGCCACACATTAAAAGAGTGCGTAATAGCTCACCGGTCGAGTGATTTTGCGCCGAAAATTAACGGGGCTCAAACTTGACACCGAAGCATGGGGATGCGCGAAGCGCATCGGTAGAGGAGCAATGTATACGGGCAGAAGCCGTACCGGAAGGAGCGGTGGACTGTATAGAAGAGAGAATGCCGGCATAAGTAGCGAGAGCGGAGCGAGAAACTCCGCCGTCGAAAGTCTGAGGTTTCCTGGGGAAGGTTCGTCCGCCCAGGGTAAGTCGGGACCTAAGGCGAGGCCGAAAGGCGTAGCTGATGGACAACAGGTTGAAATTCCTGTACTACCGAACGAGTTAATGAAGCAGTGACACGGAAGGATAGTCTGAGCGCGCGGATGGAAAAGCGCGTCCAAGCGGAAGCGGTGGCTTGTAGTGAAGTACGCAAGTCAAAAGCCGTAGCCGTGACGGGGACCGGACTAGAGAAGGGAAGCAGGCAAATCCACGCCGGCGAGAAAAGCTGCTAAATGTTGTGAGGTACCCGTACCGCAAACCGACACAGGTAGACGAGAAGAAAATTCTAAGACGAACGGGAGAACCCTTGTTAAGG